>NZ_DASVSI010000111.1:0-8891 GCF_036388155.1 Hymenobacter sp.
CGGCAGCTTCTTGTAGTCGGGGGCCGGCAGCTTGGGGTCAATCAACGCTCGGCGGTCTTTCTGCAGCTTGGCCAGGTTCTGCTGGTTTTCGGGCATGGTGATGGTGGCCACCACCTGCGGCCGTTCCTCAAACGTGTTGCCCAGCACCCGCAGGCTTACGCGGTCCGACACCCGGTCCAACTCGCGCAGGTAGGCCACAATCTGGTCGGTACGGGTGTAATGCGAGCCAATGGGGTAACCAAGGAACTGCTCCGGAGTTGGAATTTTCGAGTCAAATGTATTGGCTTGGGCTCCCGGGAAAAAATAGCTGTTTTGCGCCATTGCGGGCACTGCTTGCGCTAGGCTCAAGGTCAGCAGCGCAGCGGAGAGATATGTTTTCAACATGGAAACTGGAATTAAAAAGTAACTGGGCAGGTGCGCCGGACGGCAGGGCTCCCCCGGCCCTGCCGGGTACGACCCCTCTCCCGCGGAGAGGGGAGCCACGGCGGCGCAGGCTGTAGCGCGGACTTTTAGTACGCGCGTGAACTGTATTTACGTAGGCAACTCGCGGACTAAAAGTCCGCGCTACAACCCGTCCGGCTTCCCTCTACTGTTGGAGAGGGGTCGTACCCGGCAGGGCCGGGGGAGGTTTCGCCGGCTGGTGCCTCCATTTAATACCCCGGGTTTTGCACCAAGTCTGGGTCGGCCACCAAGTCATTGAAAGGAATGGGGAACAGCCAGCGGCGCTGGTCCGTGACGCCCAGCACGTCATCGGCGCGGCCGGTGCGCACGAGGTCAAACCACCGGTCGGCTTCAAAGGCAAACTCGATTCTGCGCTCGTTCTCGATTGCCAGCAGCAGTTGCTCGGCGGTGGCGGCGGCAGTGGAGCCCAGGCCGGCGCGGGTGCGCACGGCGTTCAGGTCGGCAATGGCCTCGGGGAGCTTGGCTTGACGGGCACGGGCTTCGGCCCGAATGAGGTACTGCTCGGCGATGCGCAGCACGTAGCTGGGGTCGTCGCGCTGGGCCGAGCGGCTGTAGAGGTTGCCGTAGGTGACGGGGGCTCCGGCTATTACGGTGCTGTTTAGCAGGGCCGAGCGGCTGCCGCCCACCGTGGGGTCATTCAGCTGCGCGATGGCCGCGGGCAAGGGCTGGAAGTTGAACTGCCCGCCCAATGCGCTGGGAAACCAGTTGTTCCACATGCCATTGGCGTCGGAGTTGCTGAACGTCAATTCAAACACCGACTCTTGGCTCAGGAACGGGGCGGTGGAAAACGACCGATACGGCGTCACCAAGCGGTAATTGGGGCTGGCAATGACCTGCGACGCGTAGGTTTCGGCCTCGGCCCACTGCTGGCGGTAGAGGTGCAGGCGGGCGCGCAGGGCGCGGGCGGCGGCCTTCACGGCGCGGTTGCGGGTCGCTGCTTCGGGCAGCAGGGTTTCGGCCTGGGTCAGGTCGGCCAATGCTTGGTCGTAGGTTTGGGCCTGGGTGCTGCGGGCCAGCCCTTTGCCGTTTTCCTTGCTGCGGGTGGGCGTGAGCACCAGCGGCACCCCGCCCCAGCCGCGGCCGAGGTCGAAATAAACCAGGGCCCGCAGGAAATACGCCTCGCCCAGCAGCTGGTTTTTCTCCGCCGCGGGCAGCAGCGGGTCGTTGATGCCGGGCAGGGCCGCAATCACGTTGTTGGCGCCGTTCACAGCCTGGTACATCTGCGTCCAGGCCTCGGTAATCAGCACGTTGTCGGCGCTGAGCTGGTTCTGGTCAATTTGCAGGAACTGGTTAAGCGTGCCGTTGAAGCGTACGTTGTCGCCGGGCAAAAAGCCCAGCACCGGCCAGTTGAGCTGGTAATACGCCTGCACCCGGTCGTAGACGCCAATGGTTGCCGCCCGGGCACTGCCCGCGTCGGTGATGGCCTGGTCGTCGGGCAGCTGCTGCACCGGCGTGGGCTCCAGCAGGTCGGAGCAAGCCCCCAGGCTGAGCGTGACCGCCGCAACTTGGGATGCCAACAGAAAACGAAATAAGGTCTTTTTCATCTGAGGAAATGGCTAAGGAAAATCCAGAACTGAGGTGGCACCTGGCTGCTGTAGCGACGCGTATTCGCGTCTCATCGCCCGCACCTTTTGAGCATTATCCAGGCTTTACCCCTTACTAATGCCGAAACGCGAATACGCGTCGCTACACCGTTCTGTGAATTAATCAGTTGTGTTAGAGTCCGACCGTGACGCCCACCTGGAACGTGCGGGGCTGGGGCACCGTGGCCCAGTCGAAGTTTTTGGTGTTGCTCACGCCGCTTTGCGAGTTCACCTCTGGGTCGAGGCCGGAGTAGGGCGTGATGGTGAAGAGGTTGGCGGCTTGCGCGTACACCCGCAGCGAGTTCAGGCGGGCTTTGGCCACCAGGGGGGCGGGCACGGTGTAGCCCAGCGTGAGGGTGCGCAGGCGCACAAAAGAGCCGTCTTCCAGGTACCGGTCGCTGAGGTTTTGCACCACGCCGCCGTAGTTGTTGCTGGTCGGATTGGTGGTGAGGCGCGGAATGTCGGTCACGTCGCCGGGCCGCTGCCAGCGCTCCAGCTGCTCGCTCAGGTAGCCAATGTTGCTCTGCGTGCCGCCGTGCACCAGGAAGAAGCGGTTCATGTTCATGATTTTCGCTCCCTGCTCGAAGTTCAGCGTAAAGCCGAAGTCAATGCCCTTGTAGCTGACCGAGTTGGTGACGCCGCCGAAATAGTCGGGCCAGGCGTTGCCCACCAGTTTGCGGTCGGCCACGGTCAGTTGCCCGTCGCCGTTCACGTCTTCGTATTGAGCGTCGCCGTTTTCGGGGTTCACGCCGGTTTGTTTGTACAGCCAGAACGAGTAGAGCGGCGCGCCTTCCTCCAGCCGGAAAATGTCGCGCGAGCCCGTGGTGATGGGCGCGGCCAGCTTTTCAATCTTGTTCACGTTGCGGGCCACGTTGACCGTGGTGCTCCACTGCACCGCGCCTTTGGGCAGCCAGTTGGCCGTGGCCTGAATTTCAACCCCCTTGTTCCTCACGGCGCCGAAGTTTTCGACCAGCGACGAGAAACCGGTTTTGCGCGGCACCGGCACGTTCAGCAACAGGCCGGAGGTGTACTTGTCGTAATAATTCAGCTCCAGCACCAAGTGGTTTTTCAGCACGGCCGCGTCCAAGCCCACGTTCCACTGCCGGGTCGATTCCCAGCTCAGGTCGGGGTTGGCCAGCTGCAGCGGGGCGGTGCCCGGCAGGTCGAGGTAGTTGGCACCGCCTTGCACCAGGCCCAGGGCCGCAAAGTCGCTGATGCCGGCCTGGTTACCGGTTCTGCCCATGCTGGCCCGCAGCTTCAACTCCTGGAAAATGCCGAGGTCCTGAATGAAGTTTTCCTCGCCCAGGCGCCAGCCCAGCCCCACGGCCGGGAAATAGCCCCAGCGGTTGTCGCGCCCGAAGCGCGAGGAAGCATCGGCCCGCACGCTCACATCAGCCGTGTACCGCTCCTTGAAGCTGTAAGTGGCCTTACCAAAAAACGACACCAGCCCGGCCTGCGAGCGCGACGAGCTGCCCGTTTGCGTGGCCGACGAGGCGATGGTGGTCAAGTCGTTGCCCGGAAACTGCTGGCCCGCCAGGCTGGTCCGCTGGAAGGTGTTGCGCTGCAAGGTATTGCCCACCAGCGCCTGCAAGGAATGGTTTTCGCCGAAGTTCACGCTGTAGTTCAGCGTCTGCTCGTTGAGCAGGGTAATGTCGCGCGAGAGAAACGACGAGGCCGTGCCCCGCGGCTGCCCCGCCAGAATCAACGTGTTGTTGAAGTTATTCTCGTACATGTCGTTGAAGTCGATGCTCCAACTGCTGCGGAAAGTCAGGTTTTTGCCGAACTGGTAGGTGCCGTACACGTTCGAAATCACGCGCGTGCCCACCGCGTCATTGTTCAGGTTTTTGATGAGCGCCTGGGCGTTATCAAACGACCCGTACTTCGCATAAGAACCATCGGGGTTATAAATCGGCAGGTTGTTGCGCGTGAACAAGGCCGAGTTGATGACGCCCACGGGGTTGTTGTCGTTGCTGCTCACGTTGCGGTGCGTGCGGCTCAGCGCGGTGCTCGTGCCAATGCGCAGCTTGTCCGTCACCGAGTTGTCGAGGTTGACGCGCAAACTGAACCGGTCGAAAGCGCTGGGCTTGGCCACCGATTCCTGCGTGAAATAGCCCGCCCCGATGTAAAACTGGGTTTTGCCGGAGCCGCCGGCGGCCGACAGCTCGTAGCTGTGCGTTTGGGCGGTGCGGAACACGTCAGAGAGCCGGTCGTAGGTCGGCTGCTCCTCCGGCAGTCCGCGCCCCCCCGAGGCGGCAGGGCGGTACGGCACCAGGGCCGGAGTGCCGCCGTCGTTCAGAAAACGCTCGTTTTCCAGCGCGGCCAGTTCGGGGCCGCTGGCCAGTTTATACTGCTTGGGCGCCTCCGACAGCGCGTGGTACGTGTTGAAGGTGATGCGCGTTTTGTCGCCGGCCTTGCCGCGCTTGGTCGTGATGAGCACTACCCCATTGGCCCCGCGCGAACCGTAAATGGCCGTGGCGTTGGCATCTTTCAGGATTTCGATGCTTTCGATATCCGAGGGGTTGAGGTCGGCCAGCGGGTTGCTCGACACCTGGTTGCCCAGGCCCGTCGCAATCAGGTTGGTGTTGTTGATGAACACGCCATCCACCACGTAGAGCGGGTCGTTGCTGGCGTTCACCGAATTACTGCCCCGGATGCGGATGAAAATGCCCCCGCCCGGCACGCCCGAGTTGGCCGAAACCTGCACGCCGGGCGCCTTGCCCTGCAACAGTTGGTCGGGGCTGGCAGCCGGAATGTTCTTTAGCTCGTCCCCCCGCACCGAGCTGATGGCACTGGTCAGGGTTTTGCGGTTCTGCTCGCTGTAGCCCGTCACCACCACTTCCGCAAGCTCCTGCAAATCAGGCGCCAGGTCGATGGCGAGGGGGCCCGTGGCGGCCGCTACTTCCTTGGGGGCATAGCCCACGAAACTGAAAACGAGCGCGCTGCCGGGAGCTGCCGGGAGCGTAAATTGTCCGTTGGCGTCGGTGGTGGTACCCACGGTGCTGCCTTTGGCGAGTACCGTCACGCCGGGCAACGGCGTGTGGCTGCTGGCGTCGGTCACGGTGCCGCGCACCACGGGCTCGGGGCCCGTTTGCGCGTGGCTGGTGGCGGTGGCCCCTCCCCACAGCAGGAGAAAGAGCGACCGCCGAAGCGTATTGGTGTTCATGAGAAGCAAGAGTTGGGGGTGGAGGGGCCGGGCCAGCCGCGCGTTGGCGGGACACAAGCGGGCCCAAGGGTGAAAAGTCTGGGCCCATGGGCCGCGTCCGCACGTGCTCCGGTGCACCAGGAGCGTGGGGGTCGCGGCGTTCGGCGGCGAGGGTGAGCCGCCGTTTGTGCACAACGACGCCCGGCCCCAAGCCGCAGGTTTTGCCCAGAAAATGAGAGGTAGCCCGCGCCTACCCATTGAAGGTCAGGCGCTGGGAGGCTGGCGAACAGCTGCCGCGCAGGCACAACAGCCCATGCGGCACCCGGCTATGGCTTAGCCGCGGCAGCCCGTGAGGCCGGCAGGAAAATGAAAGAGCACTTCGCTCAACAGCCCCGGCCGGCCCGCCGCATACAGGCGGGCATGCTCGACGTGCAACAACAGCCATGCTGTACGGCTGAAGGGGCAGTCGGAAAAGCGGGGAGGGGACGCGAAAAGTCCATGGCTTTTGTTTTTATATGGTCAGGACTTGGCACCGTTTCGGAGGGTTAGCCCCGTTGGTTGCCGGCGTTTCGTCGAGCCTGTCTCTCCACGCCTCTGTATAAAAACAATTCTTTGGTTTGAAGGAATTGTGCTGCAAATGTAAAGCAACATTTTTCTCAAAGCCTAATAAAAAGCCCGAATTTTATTTCTCGCAGCGCTTATCCTCCACTTTAAAGCCATTGCGGGGGAAAGGGCCAAAAGTTGTCTCACAAGCGCTGGTGCCTATATTTGTCCCAACTCGAACCGTTTGCAGAACCTCCTTGCACACGACGGAAAAAAATTTCAACGGGCCTGCATACACTCCCATTTTGAACGAGAAATTGATTGGAAATCGCACCTGTTGTTGTGGCCCCGCCGCCGCCTAACCCCGCGTAGCCCTGCCCGCAGGCGCCCATTTTCCAATCGTATTTTCGTTTCCATGCCCCCTACTCCACTGGCCGTTTCCCGGCCTGACCTCGTGCGCGGTATCCGCCGCTGGGACTTCGTGGCGCTCATCGTCAACATCACCATCGGGGCCGGCATCCTGGGCCTACCGTCCAAGATTTATGCGCTGGTCGGGGCCTATAGCCTGGTGGCCTACGTGGCAAGTGCGGCCATTGTGGCCGGTATCATCCTGTGCTTTGCCGAGGTGAGCAGCCGCTTCAATGGCACCGGCGGCCCCTACCTCTACGCCCGGCAGACCTTTGGGCCGCTGGTGGGTTTCGAAGTGGGCTGGATGCTCTGGATTTCCCGGCTGGCCAGCTTCGCCGCGCTTTGCAACTTGTTTGTCGACTACGCCGCGTATTTCTGGCCCAGCGTGGGCGCGGGAGTGGGCCGGGCAGCGCTCATGGCAGCCATAATCAGTGGCCTCACGGTCGTCAATCTGGTGGGCGTACGCACGGCTTCGCGCGTCAACAACTTGTTCACCGTCAGCAAGCTGTTGGCTTTAGTATTTTTCACCGGGGTGGGGTTATTTTTCGTTGATTGGCAAGCGTTTTCGTTTGCTGTGGCGCCCACTTACGCGGGCTTTTCGGGGGCGGTGCTGCTCCTCATTTTCACCTTTTCGGGGTTCGATGTGGCGGCCATTCCAGCGGGTGAAATCGAACAGCCGCAACGCAACGTACCCTTTGCCCTGTTCACCGCCATTGCCACGGTGGCCTTGCTGTTTTTGCTGGTGCAGGTGGTGTGCATCGGCACGCTGCCGGGCCTAGCCACCTCGCAGCGGCCCTTGGCCAACGCCAGCGAGCAGTTCATGGGCCCGGCGGGGGCGGCGTTCATTGCCGGGGCGGCCATGCTCACGGCGCTGGGCACGCTCAATGCCCTGATGCTCACGGGCCCGCGGCTGCTGTTTGCGTTGGCCGAACAAGGCCAGATTCCGGCCTTTTTTGGCGCTTTACACCCGCGTTTTCGCACGCCGCACGTGGCGCTGCTGGTGTCGGCGGCGCTCAAGCTGGTGCTGGCTATTTCGGGCACGTTCATTTACGCCCTCACCCTGAGCACCATCATTCGGCTGGGCTACTTTGCCCTGACTTGCGCCGCGCTGCCGGTGTTGCGGCGGCGCCACCCGGCCCAGCCGGCACCGTTTCAGGTATGGGGCGGTGGCGCTGTGGCGGTGGCTTGCGTGGCGCTTTGCCTGTGGCTGCTGTCCAACAGCGCCGCCAACGAAGCGCGCGACGTGGGCGTGGCTGCAGTGGCCGGTTTAGGCCTTTACTTTCTTTCCAATCGCCGAAAATCCAGCAGCACGGGGTAGAGACGCAATATTTTGCGTCTTGGCGTTCAACGATGACGTCTGGGCGGTGCCGCACAAACGGCGCGGCCGCGGCGACGCAAAATGTTGCGTCTCTACCCCGTGCTGCTTTTTCCAATTAGCATCAATACAAACCCGTATTTCAGAATGCCGCTCTCCTCTCCCATTGCCTCCGTTGCCATTCGCACGCCGCAGCGCGTGGCCGAAATTTCCTGGTTTGACGACCTCTGCGGCGGCGACACCCAATACCTGAGCGTGCTCGATGGAGCCTACCGCAGCTCCTGGGCCCATTGCCGCGACATTGTGCTGACGTCGGAGCGGCTGGGCTACTCCAATATCCTGCTGCCCACCTCCTACACCGTGGGCCAGGACGTGATGACGTTTGCGGCCGGCATTGCCCCTCAAACGTCGCGCATCAACTTGCTCACGGCCATTCGCACCGGCGAAATTCACCCGCCCATGCTGGCGCGGGCCCTGGCTTCGCTCGACCACATGCTCGAAGGCCGCCTCACCATCAACATCATCAATTCGGACTTGCCGGGCCTGCGCGAAGTGCCCGAACTGCGCTACCAGCGCTGCGCCGAAACCATCGAAATCCTGCAGCAGGCCTGGACGCAGGAACGCATCGTGCACAAGGGCGAGCTTTACCAGTTCGACATGCCCGCTGACCCCGCCAAGCCGTACCAGCAAAACGGCGGCCCGCTGCTCTATTTCGGCGGCACTTCGGAGGGCGCCCGCGCGGTGTGCGCCAAGTACTGCGACATGTTCCTGATGTGGCCCGAAACCGAGGAGATGCTTTACGAGACCATGCAGGACCTGAGCGCCCGCGCCGCCGCGCACGGCCGTCAGATTGACTTTGGCTTGCGCATCCACGTCATCGTCCGCGAAACCGAGGACGAGGCCCGCGGCTACGCCAAAAAGCTCATGTCGAAATTTGACCCCGTGAAGGGCGCCGAAATCAAGAGCCGCGCCCAGGACTCGTGGTCGCTGGGGGTGCACCGCCAAAACCAATTGCGTGAGCACGCCGACATGGAAGGCTTTGTGGAGCCGCTGTTGTGGACGGACATCGGCAAAGCCCGCTCCGGGGCCGGTGGGGCCCTCGTGGGCAACCCCGACCAGATTGTGGAAAAGCTGAACCGCTACATGGACATGGGTTTCCGCGCCTTCATCTTCTCAGGTTATCCGTTGCTGGACGAGGCCGACCTGTTCGCCCGCTACGTGCTGCCGCGCCTGCCCAATGTGTCGATGCCGCAGGTGCAGGGCCGCATCCCCCGCGAAACGCCGGTGACGCCCCTCACCACCGCGCCGCTGCGCTAAGCAATAGCAACCGGTGCGGTTTGCCCCCTTATTTCAGAGTTTCAGAGCTGGGGCCAAGCAGTAGCGCGAACTTTGTAGTTCGCGTCCCCGCGCTGTTAGAGTTGTCCGGTACGCGAACTAC
>NZ_DASVSI010000112.1:0-15305 GCF_036388155.1 Hymenobacter sp.
ATGCTGAGCGCAGCCGAAGCATCTCTACTGCGAGAGTAACTGATTACTACTGCGGTAGAGATGCTTCGGCTGCGCTCAGCATGACAACCCATATTTGGATTGAGTATTTCACTAATGTCTGACACAACTTCCACCGGCTCCGGCCGTTTTTGGCTGCTCGTTTTCATCGTTTTGGCGGTGTTTGGCGGCTTGTTCTTGCTTGGCTACCTGCCCCGCCACAAGCAGGCAATGGCGCGCGACGCCGAAGCCAGCGAAGTGGCCTCCGCCGTGCCCACGGTAACCGTGACGACGGCCAAAGCCGCGCCCGACACCACCACCCTCACCCTGCCCGCCGACACCAAATCTAACCGCGAGACCTTCGTGTTTGCCCGCGCCAACGGCTTTGTCAAGTCATGGTCGGCCGACATTGGGCAACGCGTGAAGGCCGGGCAAGTGCTAGCCGAAGTGACCACGCCCGAGCTCGACCAGCAGATTGCCGAGGCCCGTGCCAACCTCGGCCTGGCCCGCAGCAGCTACAACCGTTTGGCCGGCATTGCGCTGCCTGGTGCCATTTCCAAGCAAGAATTGGATGCTGCCCGGGCCCAATATTCGGCCCAGCAAGCCGGCGTGCAGCAGTTGCTGGCGCAGCAAGGGTTTCGGCGCGTCACGGCGCCGTTCAGCGGCATTGTCACGCAGCGCAACGTGGAAGTGGGCAGCCTGGTGAACAGCAGCAATGCCGCGGGCTCGCAGCTGTTTAAGCTGGAGCAAACCGACCGGCTCCGAGCCTACGTGCAGGTACCGCAGAACTTTGCCACGGCCATCAAAACCGGCTTGCGGGCCGACTACCTCGTGCCGGAGTTTGCCGGTCGCGCCTTCGCTGGCAAAGTGGTGCGCGACGCCGGCGCCCTCGACCCCAACACCCGCACCCTGCTCACCGAAGTGCAAGTGCCCAACGAGCGCGGCGAGCTGCGGCCCGGCAGCTACGCCCAAGTGCGGTTCCATTTGCCCCGCACGGCGCAGGCCGTTATTATCCCCGCCAACGCCTTGGTGCCCGGCGGCACCGAAGCCCGCGTGGCCACCGTGCAGGACGGCAAAATCCATTACCAACCCATTACCACCGGCCGCGACTTCGGCTCGCAGCTTGAAGTGTCAGAAGGCCTGAAAGGTGGCGAGCTCCTGGTGCTCAACCCCTCGGAAACCCTGGCCGAGGGCGACGCCGTTCGCACCAAAGCCTTCACTGCGCCCGCCAAGCCTGCTGGGCCGCCACCGCCCGCGCCCCGCCCCAACGACCCCGACGCGCCACGGGTATCGTCGCCAGTGAAATAGCTTAGTTGTAAATTGTAAATTGTCGGTTGTTGGTTTTCATAAACTTCTTCGGGCACGGCTACCAACTGACAACCAACAACTAACAACTTAAATGACCTTTCGCTTCTCTCATTCTTTGCTGGGCTTGCCGCTGCTGCTTGGGGCCTGTGCTACGGCCTCGCACTACCAGCCGCCGGCCGTGAGCACGCCCACCGCCTGGCAGCAAGCCCTGCCCGCCGACACGGCCGGCTCCCGCATTCCCACGGCCGCCGAAACGCGGGCCAATGCGCCCGTGACTGCCTTCGGCGGTACTGCGCCGGCGGCACAACCGGTGGCGGAAGCGACGCCTCCGGTGGAAGCTCTGCAGCCGGCGCCCGCCGCGCCTGCAACCAATTGGTGGACGATTTTCAACGACCCCGTGCTGTCTCAGCTAGAGGAGCAGGCGCTGGCCCAGAACTTCTCGGCCCAGGCGGCGCTGGCGCGCGTCGACCAGGCCCGGGCGCGCCTGCAAGTGGCCGACTCCTACCGCAGCCCCGAGGTCACGGTCACCCCGTCGGCCTATCGCACCCAGCTGTCGGCCCTGCGGCCCGTGCCCTTCGACGTACCGGCCAACCCGGTGGTGCAAACCCAGTATTTCGTTCCCCTCAACGTGAGCTACGAAGTGGACGTGTGGGGGCGCATTCGGCGCAACATTCAGGCCGCCCGCGCCGATGCCGCCGCCGCCGAAGCCGACGTGCAGGCCATACGCTTGTCGCTCACAGCCGATGCCGCTACGTACTATTTCAACCTGCGCGGCCTTGATGCCGAGCTGGCCGTGCTCGACAGCGCCCGCCTGGCGCGGGTGCAGAACGTGCAGCTCACCCAGGCCCGCTTCCAGGCCGGCGTCGACAATGAAATTGGGTTCCGCCGCGCCCAGACCGAACTGGCCAACACCGAGGCCAGCTTGGTGGAACTGACCCGCCAGCGCACCGGTGTTGCGGCAGCTCTCGCCACCGTGGTTGGGCAGCCCGCCAGCAGCTTTGTGCTAGCAGCAAAGCCCGGCAGCGACCTTCCCGCCGCCCCCGCAGTGCCCCTGACGCTGCCCGCCGCCCTCCTGGCCCGCCGCCCCGACCTGCGCCGGGCCGAGCGCCAGCTCGCCGCCGCCAACGCCCGCGCCGACGCCGCGCACCTCGCGCGCCTGCCCACGGTGCAGCTCAACGGCTTCATTGGCCCGCAAAGCGCCACCCTGGCCAAACTGCCGCAGCTGGCCGACGGCTTCACCTATTACTTGGGCGGCGGCCTGGCCATTCCCGTTTTCAACGGCGGCCGGCTGCAGGGCAACGAGCAGCTGGCCCAGGCGCAATACCGGGAGCTCGAAGCCCAGTACCGGGGCGCGGCGCTCACCGCCTTCGAGGACGTGGAAACGGCCCTGGCCAACCTGCGCTTGAGTGCTTCGCAGTTAGCCGCGCAGCAGCGGGCCCTGCATGCGGCCCGCCAGGCCGGCCGCCTCACGCAGGTGCGCTACCGCAGCGGCCTCACCAACTATTTCGAAGTGGTGGACGCCGACCGCCAAACCCTGGACGCTGCCCGCACCTTGGCCCAAACGCAGGCCGCGCAATTGCGCTACAACGTGCTGCTGGTGCGCGCCCTCGGCGGCAGCTGGCAATAGCGAATGGCGACGCTTGACAGGTGCCTCGCTTGGTGACAATAAAAAGCCGCTGCAGAATTTGTAACAGCTTTTTATTGTCGTAAAACTCCACTTGTCAGCTACTTGCATTTTGCATCCAAAACGAATGTTACGTTTGCATTAAGTCGTCGTATGAATTGGTGGTCTGTGCTCGTTGGCCTTCAAACTATTCGTTACATGCGTTCTATTCTGCTACCCCGCCTGGCGGTGCTATTGCTAGTTGTCTCCGGACTGAATCCCGCTGTTGGCCAAGTGCTACCGGGCCCTATTCCGGTCCCCACCGACACCACGCACAAATTCGAGAATCCGGCCGGGGTGTCGTCGCCGGACAAAGCAAAGTGGTACAAGAGCAAGCTTTTTCGGGCGACCATCGTGCCGGCTGCCCTCATCGGCTACGGCTTCTACACTTCCAATGGCGGCGGGTTCTATACCAATACCGACGCCAACCGCGACATTCGGAAACTCTTCCCGACCTACCGCACCCGGCTCGACGACATCTTGCTTGTGGCGCCCTACCTGGAGCTGGGCGCCGTGGCGCTGGCGGGCGTGGAGTCGCGCAACGACCGCATCAACACCCTGCTCATCATCGCCAAGGGCGAGGCCATCATGCTGGCCAGCACCTTCGCCGTAAAATACATCAGCCGCAAAGAGCGGCCCGACGGCTCCGACAACCTCTCCTTCCCGTCGGGCCACACGGCCCAGGCGTTTTTGGCTGCCAGCATCGTGCACACCGAGTTTCGCGACAAAAGCCAGTGGTACGGCGTCGGGGCTTACACCATTGCCACCAGCGTGGCGGCGCTGCGCATGATTAACTCCAAGCACTGGCAGTCCGACGTGGTGGCCGGCGCCGGCTTCGGCATCCTTTCGGCGCACTTGGCCTACCTGAGCCACCGCAACCGCTGGGGCCGCAAGCCCATTGGCCGCGACCTTGGCTTTGCGCCCATGTGGACGCCTGCCGGCGGCACTGGCCTGAGCCTGACTTGGCGCCCGAAGTAGGCGCAGAGTTGATTTTTGCGGGTTGAGGTGAAGGAGCGACGCTGGTAAAAGAGCGCCGAAGGAATAGCCCATTCCAGAAAAATGTAGTAGAAACGAGGATAATTGACCTAGCGGTGCATTATTTGCGGAATCATGCATGCCTAAATGCGAAATTGTACTTTTGAATATTTTCAAATATTCGGGGCAGTTTTTAGCGAATGACGCAACGTTGTTGCGGGCTGCCTGTCTTTTCAGTTAAGATTTGTACCCATCTTTACAAATCTGCTCCTCGTATTTCCGAATCCTTACCCAGCTTTGAAACGACGCGATTTTGTGGGACTATCCGGCCTTGCCGCCGGTGCCCTCTTCCTGCCCAGCTTCCCCAGCTTAGGCGGCTCCCCCGTAGACCCGGCCCGCCTGCTGGAGCCCGGCCTTGATTCTGCCCTGAAAAAACGAATGGCCGACGCGGCCCTGAACGCGGCCAAAAGCGCGGGCACCACTTACGCGGACGTGCGCATCGGCCGCTACCTCAACCAGAGCATTGCCACCCGTGAAAAGCAGGTGCAAAACATCGCCAGCGGCGAAAGCTTTGGGGCCGGCGTGCGGGTGCTGGCCAACGGCACCTGGGGCTTTGCCGCCACCAACACCGTGACCGAAGCCGGGCTGGCCAAAGCGGCCCAACTGGCCGTCGCCATTGCGAAAGCCAACGCCAAAGTCCAGAAGGAAAAGGTGGTGCTAGCCCCGCAGAAAGGCTACGGCGAAGTGAGCTGGAAAACGCCCATTCAGCAAAACGCTTTTGAAGTGCCGGTGGCCCAGAAAGCCGAGTTGCTGCTGGCTGCCAACGCCAAGGCACTGGAAAACGGCGCTTCGTTCGTCAATTCATCGCTGTTTCAAATCAACGAGCAGAAGTATTTCGCCAGCACCGACGGGTCGTACATCGACCAGGATGTGCACCGCATCTGGCCCACGTTCAGCGCGACGGGCATCGACCGTGCTACGGGCAAATTCCGCACCCGCGACGCACTCAGCGCCCCCATGGGCCTGGGCTACGAGTACCTCACGCCCAAAGCGGCCGACAAGATTCCGGGCGCCGCAGGCACAGGCCTCATTGGCTACCGCAACAGTTACGACATGCTGGAAGACGCCGCTTTGGCTGGCAAGCAAGTCAAACAAAAGCTGGGCGCCAAATCGGTTACTGCCGGTAAATACGACTTGGTGCTCGACCCCAACCATTTGGGTTTGACCATTCACGAGAGTGTGGGCCACCCCACTGAACTGGACCGCGTGCTGGGCTACGAAGCCAACTACGCCGGTACCTCTTTTGCTACCCTGGAGTGGAAGGCCAAGAAAATCCCGTTTGGCTCGAAGCTGGTGAACATTGTAGCCGACAAGCTGCAGCCCGGCTCTTTGGGCGCGGTAGGCTATGATGATGAAGGCGTCAAGACCAAGCAGTGGGACCTCATCAAGGAAGGTACGCTGGTCGACTATCAGAAAATACGGGACCAAGCCCACATTGTGGGGCAGAAAGAATCGGACGGTTGCTGCTACGCCGACTCCTGGAACTCGGTACAGTTCCAGCGCATGCCCAACGTGAGCCTGCAACCCGGCAAAGCCAAGCTGAGCGTGGACGACATGATTAAGGGCGTCGACAAAGGCATCTACATCGCAGGACGGGGCTCCTACTCCATCGACCAGCAGCGCTACAACTTCCAGTTCGGCGGGCAGGTGTTCTACGCCATCGAGAAGGGCAAAATCACCGAGATGCTCGAGGACGTGGCCTACCAGGCCAACACCCAGGAGTTCTGGAATTCCTGCTCGGCCATTTGCGACGAATCCGACTACCGGCTGTTCGGCTCTTTCTTCGACGGCAAGGGCCAGCCCTCGCAGGTATCGGCCGTGAGCCACGGCTCGGCCACCACGCGCTTCAACGGCGTCAACGTCATCAACACCGCCCGCAAAATCGGGTAGCAAAATAACCTACTCCCCTCCTTACCAAGGAGGGGATGTTCGAGCCCTTGGCTCGAACGGGGGTGGTGGCACCACAGGGAGTATTTGAACAACACCCGAACGCGTTGTCCTAACGATTCAGACGCCACAACCACCCCAGCTGCCGCTTCGCGCCAGCGTCCCCTCCTTGGTAAGGAGGGGAGTTTCGTATCTCAGAAACTTTCAACTCCATGGCAATACTCTCCCAATCCGAAGCCCAAGCCATCCTCAAAAAAGTATTGAGCTTCAGCACCGCCGATGAGTGCGATGCCACCCTCAGCGGCAGCATCGAAGGCAACGTGCGCTCGGCCCGCAACACCATCAGCACCGCTGGGGCGGCCGACAATGTTTCGTTGGCGGTGGAGTCGCGGTTTGGCAAGCGCAGCGGCGTGGCCACCTGCAACGAGTTCGACGACGCCACGCTGCGCCGGTGCGTGCAGCGGGCTGAGGAAATCGCCAAGCTCGCCCCCGAAAGCCCGGAGTACGTGCCCCTGCTGGGCCCGCAGAAATACCTGGCCTCGCCGGCCGCATTTGCCCAGCGCACCGCTGACATCACGCCCGACTACCGCGCCCAGCAGATTGGCGCCAGCATGGCCTTGTGCGAAGCCAAAAAGCTGAGTTCGGCGGGCTTCTTTAACGACTCGACCGGCTTCACTGCCAAGCGTAACTCCAAGGGATTGGAAGCTTATCAGCAGTTCACCAACCTCGACTTTTCTATCACCGTGCGCACGCCGGACGGGACGGGCTCGGGCTACGCCATTGCCAACTACACCGACTTGGCCAAGTTCGACGCCGCCCGCCTCACCCGCGTAGCCGCCGAGAAAGCCGCGTCCTCGGTGGGCGCTAAAGCCATCGAGCCAGGCAAATACACCGTCATTCTGGAGCCGGCCGCAGCCGTGGATTTGCTGCAGAACATGATGCGCTCGATGGACGCGCGCAACGCCGACGAAGGCCGCAGCTTCCTGAGTAAGAAAGGCGGCGGCAGTAAGAAGGGCGACAAAGTATTTGACGAGCGGGTGACCATCTACTCCGACCCCTTGAACGCGGAAGTTCCCGACCTCACGTTTGCCGGCGACGGCCGCCCCCGCACCAAAACCACTTGGATAGAGAAGGGCGTGGTGAAGAACCTCTACTCCTCGCGCTTTTGGGCGCAGAAGGCCGGCATTCCGGACCTGCCCCCTCCCGGCGGCTGGATTATGGAAGGCGGCACCCAATCCACGGCCGACCTCATCAAGGGCACGGCCAAAGGCATTCTCGTCACCCGGCTTTACTACATCCGGGCCGTCGACCCGCAGACGCTGCTCTATACGGGCCTGACCCGGGACGGAACTTTCTACATCGAGAATGGGAAAATCAAGTTTCCGGTGAAGAATTTCCGCTTCAACGAAAGCCCTGTCATCATGCTCAACAACTTGGAGGCGCTGGGCAAGCCGGTGCGCTTGAGTGGCAACCTGGTGCCGCCGCTCAAAATCCGGGACTTCACCTTCACCAGCCTTTCTGACGCCGTGTAGCGTGGACTTTTAGTCCGCGCTTGTACCTGACCGTTGCACCATACAACCACTTGTTTATTCGCGGACTAAAAGTCCGCGCTACTTTCCTCTTATGAAAAGACGCGACTTTGTTGGACTCACCGGCCTGGCGGCCGGCGCCATGTTCTTGCCCAGCATTCCTGGCTTCGCCGGCGACTTGGTGGACCCTGCCCGCTTGCTAGAGCCCGGCGCCGATGCTGCCACGAAGAAGCGCCTCGCAGATGCCGGCTTGAACGCGGCCAAAAGCGCGGGCGCTACTTACGCCGACGTGCGCATTGGCCGCTACCTCAACCAAAGCGTGTTCACCCGCGAGAAACAGGTGCAGGGCATTGCCAGCACCGAGAGCTACGGCGTGGGCATCCGCGTGATTGCGAACGGCACTTGGGGCTTCGCCGCCACCAACACCGTGACCGAAGCCGGCATTGCCAAGGCCGCGCAGTTGGCCGTGCAAATTGCCAAAGCCAACTCCAAGGTGCAGAAAGAGCAAGTGAAACTGGCTCCGGTAAAAGGCCACGGCGAAGTTTCCTGGAAGGCACCCATTCAGCAAAACGCATTTGAAGTTGCGATTAAGGACAAGGTTGACTTACTACTGAGCGTCAATGCGAAAGCATTGGAACTCGGAGCATCTTTTGTCAACTCCATATTGTCGCAGGTTAACGAGCAGAAGTACTTCGCCAGCACCGATGGCTCGTACATCGACCAGGACATTCACCGCATTTACCCCAGCTTCGGCGTGACGGCCATTGACCGCGCTTCGGGCAAATTCCGAACTCGGCAGGCGCTCAGCTCGCCCATGGGCTTGGGCTATGAATACCTCACCCCGAAGGCCGCCGACAAGGTGGCGGGCCCGGCGGGCTCCGACGTAATTGGCTACAAAAACAGCTACGACATGCTGGAAGATGTGGCCGCCGCCACCAAGCAAGTCAAGCAAAAACTGACGGCGAAGTCGGTAGTGCCGGGCAAGTACGACCTCGTGCTGGACCCCCACCACCTGGGCCTGACCATCCACGAATCGGTGGGCCACCCGCTGGAGTTGGACCGCGTGCTGGGCTACGAGGCCAACTACGCTGGCACTTCTTTCGCCACGCTGGAGTGGAAGGCGAAGAACATTCCCTATGGCTCGAAGCTGGTGAACATTGTGGCCGACAAGCTGCAGCCCGGCTCGCTCGGCGCGGTTGGCTACGACGATGAAGGTGTGAAGACCAAGCAGTGGGACCTCATCCGGGAAGGCAAACTGGTGGACTACGAAAAGATTCGCGACCAGGCGCACATGGTGGGCCAGAACGAGTCGGACGGTTGCTGCTATTCGCAGTCGTGGCAGGACGTACAGTTCCAGCGCATGCCCAACGTGAGCCTGCAACCCGGTAAGGACAAGTTGAGCGTGGATGAGCTCATCAAGAACGTGGACAAAGGCATTTACATTGCCGGCAACGGTTCGTTCTCCATCGACCAGCAGCGCTACAACTTCCAGTTTGGCGGGCAGGTGTTCTACGCCATCGAGAAAGGCAAAATCACCGAGATGCTCGAGGACGTGGCCTACCAAGCCAACACCCAGGAGTTCTGGAATTCCTGCTCGGCGGTTTGTGACCAGAGCGACTACCGCTTGTTCGGCGCCTTCAACGACGGCAAGGGCCAGCCTTCGCAGAGCTCGGCCGTGAGCCACGGCTCGGCCACCACGCGCTTCAACGGCGTCAACGTCATCAACACCGCCCGCAAAATCGGTTAATTCATTCGTTCGCTTTCTGAATCATGCCCATTCTTTCTAAAGACGACTCCCAGGCCATTCTCAAAAAAGTGCTGAGCTTCAGCACGGCCGACGAGTGCGAGGTGACCCTCAATGGCCAAATCGGCGGCAACGTGCGGTCGGCTCGCAACACCATCAGCACGGCCGGCGCCGTCGACAACGTGTCGTTGGCGGTGCAATCGCGCTTCGGCAAACGCAGCGGCACGGCGACGTGCAACGAGTTCGACGACGCCACGCTGCGCCGTTGCGTGCAGCGGGCCGAGGAAATCGCCAAGCTCGCCCCCGAAAGCCCCGAGTACATGCCTCTGCTCGGCCCCCAGCAGTACGGCGCCGGCAGCAAAGCTTTTGCTCAGGCCACGGCCGCCATCACCCCCGACTACCGGGCCCAGCAAATGGGCGCCAGCACGGGCCTGTGCGACCAGCGCAAGCTGAGCTCGGCCGCCTTCCTGGAGGACTCGGCCGGCTTCGTAGCCAAGCGCAACTCCAAAGGCTTGGAGGCATACCAGCAGTTCACCAACGTGGAGTTCTCCGTGACGGTGCGAACCCCCGATGGCACCGGTTCGGGCTACGCTGCTGCCGACTACACCGACGCCGGTAAGTTCGACGCCGCCCGCCTCACCCGCGTAGCCGCCGAAAAGGCGTCTTCCTCGATGAAAGCCCGCGCTTTGGAGCCCGGGAAGTACACCGTTATTCTCGAGCCTAACGCCCTGGTATCGAACGTTGACACCTCGCTCATGGCCGCCTTAATGAGCAGCTTCGACGCGCGCAACGCCGACGAAGGCCGCAGCTTCCTGAGCAAAAAGGGCGGCGGCAACCGCAAGGGCGAGAAGCTGTTCGACGAACGGGTGACCATCTACTCCGACCCGATGAACGCGGAAATTCCGAACCTGATGTTCTCGGGCGATGGCCGTCCGCAGAAACGCGTGACCTGGATTGAGAAAGGCGTGGTGAAAAACCTGTACTCCTCGCGCTTCTGGGCGCAAAAGGCCGGCATTCCGGACCTGCCCCCTCCCGGCGGCTGGATTATGGAAGGAGGCACCCAAACCACTGCCGACCTCATCAAAGGCACCGCTAAAGGCATTTTGGTAACGCGCCTGTGGTACATCCGCCCGGTTGACCCGCAGACGCTGCTCTACACCGGCCTGACGCGGGACGGAACGTTCTACATCGAGAACGGCGCCATCAAATTCCCGGTGAAGAACTTCCGCTTCAACGAGAGCCCCATCATCATGCTCAATAACCTGGAAGCCATTGGCAAACCGGTGCGGTTGGGCGGTAACTTGATTCCGCCGTTGAAGATTCGCGACTTCACCTTCACCAGCCTGTCGGACGCTGTGTAGCATTGTTCCCAAAGCCGTCCTGTTTCGGTAAGCGCAACGGGACGGCTTTTTCATGTCCCTTACCCCACGCCTAAATCTGCAACCATGAATCGTCGAGACTTTGTTGGCCTTACCAGCCTTGCGACTGGAGCCCTCCTGCTGCCCAACCTGCCCGGCTTCGGCCACACGCGGGTTGACCCTTCCCGCCTGCTGGAGCCCGGCGCGGATGTCATCCTGAAAAAGCGGCTGGCCGACGCGGCACTCAATGCTGCCAAAAGCGCGGGCGCCAGCTACGCCGACGTGCGCATTGGCCGTTACCTCAACCAGTACGTCTTCACCCGCGAGAAGCAGGTGCAGAACATCGTGAGCACGGAAAGCTACGGCGTGGGCATTCGGGTGCTGGTGAACGGCTGCTGGGGTTTTGCCTCAACGAGCATGGTGACGGAGGCCAGCCTAGCCGCCACCGCCCGCATTGCCGCCGACATTGCCAAGGCCAACCGCTTGGTGCAGAAAGAGCCCGTGCAGCTGGCCCCGCAGCAAGGCTACGGCGAAGTGAGCTGGAAAACCCCCCTGCAACAGAACGCCTTCGAGGTGCCGGTGAAGCAGAAAGTAGAGCTGCTATTGGCCGCCAACGCCGCGGCGCTCGACAACGGCGCCAACTACGTTAACTCCGGCCTCTTCCAAATCAACGAGCAGAAGTACTTCGCCAGCACCGACGGCTCCTACATCGACCAAGACGTGCACCGCCTGTGGCCCACCTTTAGCGCCACGGCCGTAGACACCAAGACCGGCAAGTTCCGCTCGCGGGAGTCGTTGAGTTCGCCGGTGGGCTTGGGCTACGAGTACCTCGTGCCCAACGTGGCCGAGCAGGTGGCCGGCCCCCAGGGCACCAACACCGTGGGCTACAAGCTGCGCTACGACATGATTGCCGACGCCGCTCTGGCTGGCAAGCAGGCTAAGCAGAAGCTCACCATGAAATCGGTCGTACCCGGCAAGTACGACCTCGTGCTTGACCCCAGCCACTTGGGCTTGACGATTCACGAGAGCGTGGGCCACCCCACCGAGCTCGACCGCGTGCTGGGCTACGAGGCCAACTTTGCGGGCACCAGCTTTGCCACTTTAGAATGGAAGGCGAAGAACCTACCCTACGGCTCGAAGGAAGTGAACATTGTGGCCGACAAGCTGCAACCTGGTTCAGTGGGCATGGTGGGCTACGACGACGAGGGCGTGAAAACCCGCGAATGGGACATCATCAAAGAAGGCAAGCTGGTGAACTACCAGAAAATCCGGGACCAGGCCCACATGGTGGGGCAGAAGGAATCGGACGGTTGCTGCTATGCCCAGTCGTGGGAAGACGTGCAGTTCCAGCGCATGCCCAACATCAGCCTGCGCCCCGGCCAGCAGAAACGTAGCGTGGAAGACATGATTAAGGGCGTCGACAAGGGCATTTACATTGCCGGCGCGGGCTCGTTCTCCATCGACCAGCAGCGCTACAACTTCCAGTTCGGCGGCCAATTGTTCTTCGCCATTGAGAAGGGCAAAATCACGGAGCCCCTTGAGGACGTGGCCTACCAGTCGAACACTCAGGAGTTTTGGGGTGCTTGCGCGGGCAGCTGCGACCAGAGCGACTACCGCCTCTACGGCACGTTCTTCGACGGCAAGGGCCAGCCCTCGCAAGTGTCGTCGGTGAGCCACGGGTCGGCTACCACGCGCTTCAACGGCGTGAATGTCATCAACACCGCCCGGAAAGTCTAGTCCTCACCGTCCTCATTTCTGCAACGCATCATGGCTATTTTATCTAAAGACGAGGCCCAGGCCTTGCTCAAGAAAGTCCTCAGTTTCAGCACTGCCGACGAATGTGAGGCTTCCCTCAACGGGCGCACTACGGGCAACATCCGGTACGCGCGCAACAGCGTGAGCACGGCCGGCGCCCAGGACTCTGCGACGCTGGCCGTGGAAGCGCGCTTCGGCAAACGCTCCGGCATTGCAACGTGCAACGAGTTTGACGACGCCACGCTGCGCCGCTGCGTGCAGCGAGCCGAGGAAATCGCCAAGCTCGCTCCCGAAAGCCCCGAGTACGTGGCCCTGCTCGGGCCGCAAACCTACCTCAACCCTCCTGCCGCCGCTACCACGCAGTTCACGGCCGCCAGCCGGGCCCAAGCCGCCGCCGACAGCATGACGCTGTGCGCGGCGAAGAACCTGGCCGCGGCCGGCTTCATCGACGGTGGCACCCGGTTCCAAGCAATTCGCAATTCTAAAGGGCTGGAGGCTTACCAGCAGTCCACCAACACCGACTTCTCGGTGACGGTGCGCACGTCCGATGGCCGGGGCTCGGGCTACGCCATTGCCGACTTTACAGACCCGGCCAAGCTCAACGCCAAAGCCCTCACCCAGCGCGCCGCCGACAAAGCCCTAGGCTCGGTGAACGCCAAGGCCATTGAGCCAGGTAAATACACCGTCATTCTGGAGCCAGCTGCCCTCATGGACGGCGGCGACCTGTCGCTACTTGGCGGGCTGCTGTATGGCTTGGACGCCCGCTCTGCCGACGAGGGCCGCAGCTTCATGACCAAGAAAGGCGGCGGCAACCGCAAAGGCGAAAAGCTGTTCGATGAGCGGGTGACCATCTACTCCGACCCGTTGAACGCCGAGGTGCCCGGCAACGCCTTCGACAACGACGGCCTGCCCACCAAGCGCATCAACTGGGTCGAGAAGGGCGTGGTGAAAAACCTGCTGTACTCGCGCTTCTGGGCCCAGAAAAACAAGGTGACGCCCACAGCTTTCCCCAGCGGCTTCGTGATGACCGGCGGCACCCAAAGCACCGCCGAGCTCATCAAGGGCACGGCCAAAGGCATCCTAGTGACGCGGCTATGGTACATCCGTGAAGTCGACCCGCAAACGCTGCTTTACACCGGTCTGACGCGGGACGGTACGTTCTACATCGAGAACGGGGCCATCAAGTTCCCCATCAAGAACCTGCGCTTCAACGAAAGCCCCATCATCATGCTCAACAACATCGAGGCCATTGGCCGGCCCCAGCGACTGGCTGGTTGCCTGGTGCCGCCGCTCAAAATTCGCGACTTCACCTTCACCAGCCTGTCGGATGCCATTTAGAGGTGAGAAAACATTAAAGGCCGTCATGCTGAGCGCAGTCGAAGCATCTCTACCGTGCATTTAGTATTGCAGGAGAGATGCCTCGACTGCGCTCAGCATGACGGTCGGCTAACCATAAGGCACATTAATCATTACTACTTCCCATCGCCAAATTGAAAGGCAGCATACAGTTGGAACACACGGTTTTGCAGGCGCGGGTCGTTGATGCCGGACAGGTTCTTCACGTCGTTGATGTCGTTGAGCCCAGCGACGAGGCGGCCGCCCAACGAGAAGTTGCTGGCCAGTTTGAGGCCCACGCCGCCCACTACGCTGAAGTCGCCGCGCTTGAAGCTGCCCGTGGCGGGGCGGGACACGTTGCCGTATGCGGGCGTACCGTCGGGGGCAAGGTCCACTTGCAGCTTGCCCGATTGATTGGCGCTAAGCAGCACTCCAAACTGCGGGCCGGCTTCCACAAACACCGGCCCCACCGTAAGCTTAGCCAGCACCGGCACCGTGAGGTAGTGCAACTCATTGTCGTAATCCGAGAAAGCAGATTTCAAGCTGCCACCCGCCACCGAATACTGCACCTCGGGCTGAATGGCCAGCGGACCCAAGACATTGGCTTGGTAGAAAACGCCAACGTGGTAAAACGCTTTGTAGGAAGAGCTTTCGCCATCGCGACCGGTCAGCTCGGCCACGTTCAAGCCACCTTTGATGCCCAGCTGGGCCTGCGCCAGCGGCACCATGAACACACTCAATAAAACAATTAACAGGGCCTTTTTCATAGCATGAATAGAAAACGTGAGGTAGGATGTGGAGACGAGGTTTGTTAAACCCGGGCACTAGGCTGGCAGTTTGCCGTGGGCTTCTGAGTTGCCTACGATGGCGCGCCGCCAGAATGTTTCGCCCGTGACAAGCATATGATAATCAGCCGCTACATTCTCCAAGCTTCCATTTCTTAACGGAAAAAGAAACCGGTTTATTTCCAACACGCTATAAAAAAAATGCCGCGCTTACTCGTGCCTGATTTTTTTTCTTCCCTATTTTCTCTGCCGTGCCCGCTGCCCCTTTCACTTTCGTTCGCCTGAAATACCACTCCGGCGACTGGGACGCGGTGGACGAGCGGATGCCCGCCAACTTGCTGCATTCGCTGGTGCAGTACACCACCGTGCCCGTCGACCCCAAGGAAAAAGTGGTGGCCCTGGACAGCGCCGAGCTGTTTAACTACCCGTTTTGCTACCTCTCGGGGCACCGGCTGGTGCAGTTTTCTGCTGCCGAAAAACAGAACTTCACCCAGTACGTCCGCAACGGCGGCTTCGTGTTCGTGGACGACTGCAACCACGACATCGACGGCCTGTTCGCCCGCTCCTTCGAGGAGCAGATGCGCCAGTGCTTCGGCGCTGGCGCCCTCAAGAAAATCCCCAAGACCCACCCCATTTACTCGCAGTTTTTCAAGTTCAAAGACGGCCCTCCCAACACCGGCTTTGAGCTCAATGGCTGGGGCGACGACTTGGTGCACGACTACCTGAAGGCGGTGGAAATCAAGGGCCGTATCGGGGTGCTGTATTCCAACAAAGACTACGGCTGCGAGTGGGACTATGACTTCCGCAATAAGCGCTTTCTGGCCGAAGACAACACCAAGTTTGGGGTAAATATTTTGCTGTACGCCCTGACGTGAATTAGTTGTCAGTTGCTCGTTTTAAGTTGTTAGG
>NZ_DASVSI010000113.1:0-4610 GCF_036388155.1 Hymenobacter sp.
CCGGTCGGACGCCTCGGGCGTCGGACCGGCAAGCGACATACTTCCCAAACCGCTTCTCCAACAAAAAGCCCCGTCGCTGCTGAGCGACGGGGCTTTTTGTTGGAATAATTCGGGCGCTACAGCGCGTCACCAATGACGGCCACGGCCTCAGCCAAGGCTGGGTCTTTGCGCAGGGGCTTCAGGAAGCGGGTGCTGCGCTTGGCGGCGGCCGAGTCGGTAGCGGCCACTTGCGCATCGGCCGAAAGCTGGGCCACGTTCAGGGTCGCCAGCGCGTTTTGGGCGGCGGTGAGCTGCTTGTTGGCGTCGCGGGCCTGCTGCTGCTGGGTGCGGTAAGCGGCCAGGTTCAGCGACAGCACGGTTTGCTTGCGGCGCACGGTGGCGCGGTCGGCCGCTTCCTTGATGAGGCGGAAGCCCGGGCTGGCGGCTACGCGGGCGGCACTAGCGGCCCGCAGCTTATCGATGGCCGGCAACGTGTTGCTGGGCTTGTAGGGAGCGGGCTGGATTTCATCCCACTTCAGCGGGTAGTCGGACTCCTGCTCGCCCTTGGCGTACGAGGTCAGGGCATCGGGCAGGGTGATGTCGGGCACCACGCCTTTGAACTGGGTCGAGCCGCCGTTGATGCGGTAAAACTTCTGGATGGTGAGTTTGAGCGAGCCCAGGGGCTTGAGCGCCTTCACCTCCGCCGACACCGCGTTGTCCAGGTCGAATACCTGCTGCACGGTGCCTTTGCCGTAGGTGGTGCTACCCATCACAATGCCGCGCTTGTAGTCCTGCATGGCCGCGGCCAAGATTTCCGAGGCCGAGGCGCTGTACTTGTTCACGAGCACCACCAAGGGGCCGCCGTACTGCACCTGCGGGTCCTGGTCGGCAATGGCCTCGGTCCGGCCGCGGCCGCTCTTCACTTGCACCATGGGGCCGTTGGGCACGAACAATCCGCCCATTTCCACGGCGTCGCCCAGGGAGCCACCGCCGTTGAAGCGCAGGTCGAGCACCACGCCGGCCACGTTCTCCTTGGCGAGCTTGGCCAGTTCGGCTTTCACGTCAGCGGCACTGCTGCGGCCGCCCTTGCCGCCGAAGTCGGCGTAGAAACCAGGCAAGTGGATGTAGCCGAAGTTGCGGCCGTTCTGCTTGATGACGGCCGATTGGGCGTAGGTCTCTTCGATTACCACCACGTCGCGGATGATGGGAATGACCACCGTAGCACCATCGGGCTTGCGCACGGTCAGGCGGACTTCGGTGCCTTTCGGGCCGCGAATCAGCTTCACAGCTTTCTCAAAGCGCATGCCTTCCACGCTCACCGGCTCGGCTGCGCCTTGGGCCACGCGCAAAATCACGTCGCCCACTTTCAGCTCGCCTTGGCGGAACGAGGCCGAGCCCGCCACGATGTCGGACACCTTGAGTTGGCCGTCGTCTTCCTGCAGCAAAGCACCCGTACCCTCCAAGCGGCCCGACATGTTGATGTCGAAGTTCTCGCGGGCAATGGGCGCAAAATATTCGGTGTGCGGGTCATACGTGTTGGCAATGACGTTGGCAAACTCGGCCAACCGGTCGTTATCGTCTTCCTTCAGCTGGTCGCCAAATGACTCGTCGTAGTATTTCAGCACCCGCTTGCGGGCTTCTGCTTCCATCTCAACCGGCGTGCGGGGGCGGTCCGACGTGGTGGACGCCGCCGCGCCCACTTTAGTGGCGGCCAGCGGCTTGTCTTTTTTGCGGGTCTCTTCGTCCATCAGCTCCGAGAGCTGGGCTAACGTTTGGTACTTCAGCAGCTTGCGCCACTGCTCGCGCTGGGTCGCCGCGTTGGCCGCGTAAGTGGCTTTTTCGGGGTCTGTCTCCCAGCTTTCCTGCACCGTGAAGTCAAACGGCTTGGACAGTATCTGGCGGTACAAAGCCTGGATTTCGAGCGTGCGCTTGCTCAGCAGCTGGCTGCTCACGTCCAAAAACTCGTGCGTACCCCCCTTCAGCTGGTCGTCAATCTTCGTTTGGAACTGCCGCAGCTGAGCCACTTCCGGGGCCAACAGCAGCTGCTTGTTCACGTCGATGCGCTTGAGGTACAGGTCAAACACGCGCTGCGAAAACTGGTCGTCGAGCTTTTCGGGCTGGTAGTGGGCCACGCTCAGGCCCTGCAGCATGGTGCCGAGCACCACTTGGTCGCGCGGCGGCGTGCCCTGGTACACCGAGTAAGAGGCAAGGCCAAGCAGGGCCACGGTCGAATACAATCCTAGCTTATATCGGGAAGCTTGCATGCAAGAGAGGGAATTTGGAAGGAGAAAGGGTGTTGGGATGGCCGCCACCCGTTGAAAACCGGGTCTGTTGGGTAAGAATAAAGCTACTTAACCACAATCGCACCAGAATGTACGTGTAAAGTCGACAAGGTAATTCATAAGGTTGCGAAAAAAGCAGCCAGCTCCCTGGAAATTATGCAGCACGCGGCAAATGCTTGGGTTTAGCTGTTTTGCTTGAAGTACAGACGCATTCTAGCCATCGGGCGTTCACCGCCGCCCAGGGCAAATCGGCCAACCCAGCCACTGTCCCGACGAAAACCCCAGAACTGCCTTTTCAGCCACCAGCCAGCAGCACCTTCAAAAGGCCAGGGTGAGTTGCCGCCCGCCCGGCGGCGTGCCCAATGCCTGCTCGCCCGTGCTGAGGTTGGAGAGCGACGCGCCGAGCAGCCGCACGCCTTTGGGCAGCGGCAGCAGCCCCTCCACCAGCTCCCGGCACACGTGCTCCAGCACCGCCAAACTGGCCAAGGGCCCCACCGTGCTGCGGCTGCGGGTAATCTGCTGAAAGTCGGCAAATTTCACCTTCACCGTGATGGTACGGCCCAGCACGCCGGTGCGCTGGCAATACTCCCACACTTCCGCAATGGCGGGCTGCAGGCCGTCGAGCAGGTCTTGCAGTTCGGTCAAGTCCTGCGCAAACGTCGTTTCCGAGCCCACGGATTTGCGCAGGCGGTCGGCCACCACCGGGCGGTGGTCCTCGGCGCGGGCAATGGCGAAGTAGTACTGCCCCGCTTTGCCAAACTGCTGCTGCAGAAACTCGGCCGTTTGCAGCCGCAAGTCGGCGCCCGTGAATATGCCCAGGCGGTTCATCTTCGCGGCCGTCACCGGCCCTACCCCGTGGAATTGCCCCACCGCCAGGCCCTCCACAAACTGCAGCCCCTGCTCGGGCCGCACCACAAACTGCCCGTTGGGCTTTCGGTAGTCCGACGCCAACTTGGCCAGAAATTTATTGTAGGAGATGCCCGCCGAGGCCGTTAGCTGCGTTTCGGCCAGAATTTTGGCCCTGATTTCCCGCGCAATCTGGGTGGCCGAGGCCACTTCCTTGAGGTTGTTGGTCACGTCGAGGTAGGCTTCGTCCAACGACACGGGCTCGATGAGCGGGGTGTACTCGGCAAAAATGGCCCGAATCTGCCGCGATACTTCCTTGTACACCTCGAAGCGCGGCGACACAAAAATCAACTCCGGACACTTGCGCAGCGCCGTGGTCGACGGCATGGCCGAGCGCACCCCGTACTGGCGGGCCTCGTAGCTGGCCGCCGCCACCACGCCGCGTTCGCGCGCTCCGCCCACCGCCACGGGCCGGCCGCGCAGTTCGGGCCGGTCGCGCTGCTCCACGGAAGCATAAAAGGCATCCATGTCTAAATGGATGATTTTGCGAATGAGATTTTCACCCACTATGTTTACTATTTACTCCTTCAAAAATAAATCGCGGACTCAACCTGCATTTCTGCGAAACGGAGGAATGTAGTATCTTTTTTAGCAGGCTTCGGCGAAGGGTTTTGGGAGGCAAAATTGCGTGTTATCGAAAGGTCAGCACAAAAATAATTTGATTAACTAAGTGTTTGTCAAATGATTCTTTCCTTACATTTGCATGACAAACCTTGTGGGGTGGCGGAACTGGCAGACGCGCTAGCCTATCTCGCTAGTAAAATTAGAGGTTCGAGTCCTCTCTCTACAGCAATTGCCCCGGTCGCATTAGCGCCGGGGCTTTTTGCTTTTTCAGCCCCCACTTGTTGAAACAATAGCTGGGCAAAACGGCCGTGCGTTTTCGCAACAAACCGGTTTCGGGAGCCGGTGTGCTGCTGCGAAACACGTGGTTCGCGGGCCTGCGCCGTTGGCGCCGTTTGGGAGGCGGGTTACGCCGCTTGCGTTACGTTGTACCGGCACAACCGGAGACTGTGTTGAGAAGCGGGTTGAACCAGGGTGTATGGACAATAGCTATAAAGCCCGTCATGCAGCGCGCAGCGAAGCATCTCGCTCGTTCAACTAATTCATTCGATTGAGTTACTGGCGGCGGGCGAGATGCTTCGCTGCGCGCTGCATGACGGGCTTTTGGAGCCCAAAAGCAGGTACTGTCCACACACCCTAGCCAGACCGAGTACCCCAAACAGCTGCTAAAGGGAAATCGAAAAGCAATTGAACGCCAGCTAAGGCAACCAGCCGGCTACTTCGCGCCGCTCGTAAGGTATTCGTCAAGAAACCCCGTTTGGTAAGCCCCGGAAAAGCGCCTTATTACTTACAGCGGTTTCGGGGGTAAGTGTGCGGCCGGGCAAGTAGCGCGGACTTTTAGTCCGCGGGCCCGAACACTCCGCACTCGCGGACTAAAAGTCC
>NZ_DASVSI010000114.1:0-70183 GCF_036388155.1 Hymenobacter sp.
CGACCCCAGCGGCAAGTCAGCCGAGCGCAACCTGCTCGACGAAACCACCCTGCGGCGCAACCAGGACGGCATTCGGGCGCAGCTGGAGCGGTTCTTGGATTTCACGGAAGGTCCCACCGGCGCGCTGGTGGTCAACAATTACGACTGGTTCAAGGAATTTGGCTTCCTGCAGTTTCTGCGCGAGGTCGGCAAACACCTCACCGTGAACTACATGATGGCCAAAGATTCGGTGAAGCGGCGCATTAGCGGCAACGAGGACAGCGGCGCCGATGGCCTGAGCTACACCGAATTCAGCTACCAGCTGCTGCAGGGTTACGACTTCGTGCACCTCCACAAAACCCTGGGCGTCACCCTGCAAATGGGCGCCAGCGACCAGTGGGGCAACATCACGACCGGCACCGAGCTCATTCGCCGCGTGGGCAACGCCGAAGGCACCGAAGCCAAGGCCTACGCCCTCACCGGCCAGCTCATCACCAAAGCCGACGGCACCAAGTACGGCAAGTCCGAAACCGGCACCGTCTGGCTCGACCCGGCCCTGACCTCACCTTACCAGTTCTACCAGTTCTTCCTCAACAGCAAGGACGAAGACGCCCCGCGCCTCATCCGCGTGTTCACGCTGCTGAGCCAGCAGGAAATCGAAGCCATTGAGGCCGAGCACAACGCGGCCCCACACCTGCGCATCTTGCAAAAGGCCTTAGCAGCCGACGTAACCACCCGCGTGCACTCCGGCGAAGCCACCGAAGCCGCCATTGCGGCCTCGCAGGTCCTTTTCGGGGCTGGCGACTTAACCTCCCTGGATGAAGCGACGCTGCTCGACGTGTTTGCTGGGGTGCCCCACCTGCGCGTGCCCCGCGCCGAATGGCCGTCGCTTGATGTTGCTGCCTTGCTCAGCGACGCCACGAGCAAGCAGATTTTGCCTTCCAAGGGCGAGGCCCGCAAGATGATTCAGAACGGCGGCGTCAGCCTCAACCGGGAAAAGGTAACCGCAGCCGATGCCCCAGCGTCCGGCTTTCCTTTGCTGCACGGCAAGTACCTGGTGGTGAAAAAAGGCCGCAATTACTTCTTGGTGGAGCTGACAGAAGGCAACGCGTAGTGAGAAGCTGTTTGAGCTAAAAACCCAGCAGCACGTGGTAGAGACGCAACATCTTGCGTCTCGTCGTTGAACGATGCCGTCTGAACTCTTGCGGCGCGGTCCCGGAGACGCAAGATGTTGCGTCTCTACTTCCCCCCAGCTAATCCAACCAGCTTCCAAGCCCGTATGGCGAGTTTGCGAGCAACAAAAAAGGCCCCACCGAACGGTGGGGCCTTTTTCATTTCCAGAATCCGCGAAATCTGTTAAATCTGCGCGAATCTGCGGTTCAGATTACTTCTTCTTAGCAGGAGCGGCTTTTTTAGCAGCGGCCGCCGGAGCAGCTTTCTTAGCAGCAGGAGCGGCTTTCTTAGCACCAGCGGCAGCCTTGGGAGCAGCAGCACCGGCGTTCTTGGTGTTCTGCACCTCGGTGCGGAACGCCTGGGCCATCGTCTTCAGCTCCTGCATGCCTTTGCGCACGCGGGTGCCGGCGGCGGCGTTCTGCTTGTCGTAGAATTTCGAGAAGTCATCTTCGAGCGACATCACGAGGTCCTTCAGTTTGCCAAAATTGTTCATTGGGGCTTGTGGTTTGGGGTGAAAAATGAGTTGATTACGGTGTTTAGCCGGCCCTAATATACAGGGATTTCAAATGCAAGCAAGTTTTTGACTTTTTTTCTAAAACCCCTTTCCCTGCTTTCAGAGGGCGATTTCGACAAAAAAAAGTCGATTTCCAGCAAGTAGCACTAAAGACCTTAGCTTAGAATTGTGCAAAAACAAAAGCGCCGGCCCCCACAGTTGGGAACCGGCGCAAACCTTGATGCGGGGCGTTTCTAGGCCGTTTGGGCCGCCGAGGGTGCCTTGCTGTATAGCCCTTTGTCGAGCTTAGCAGCCATGGCTTCAAACGCCACAATCGTTTCCTGTACGTCGTCGAGCGTGTGCATGGCCGTGGGAATGAGGCGCAGCATAATCACGCCCTTGGGCACCACCGGATACACCACGATGGAGCAGAAAATGCCGTGATTCTCGCGCAAATCGAAGGTTAGGGCCGTGGCGTCGGAGAGTTCGCCGTTCAGGAACACGGGCGTCACCGGCGATTCGGTGGTGCCGATGTTGAAGCCTTTTTCCTTCAGACCGCCCTGCAGGGCCCGCACAATGGTCCAGAGGTTTTCGCGGTATTCGGGGTGGTTGCGAATCAGCTCCAGGCGCTTGAGCGCGCCTATCACCAGCGGCATGGGCAGCGATTTGGCGAAAATCTGGCTACGCATGTTGTATCGCAAATATTCAATCACGCTTTCTTCGCCGGCCACGAATGCACCGATGCTGGCCATGCTCTTGGCGAAGGTGTAAAAAATTAGGTCTACGCCCTCTACGCAGCCCAAATGTTCGGCTGTTCCGGCCCCGGTGGCGCCCAGCGTGCCAAAACCATGAGCATCGTCGACGAAGATGCGGAAATCGTATTTTTCCTTCAGTTTCACGATTTCGGGCAGCTTGCCCAGGTTGCCCGACATGCCGAACATGCCCTCCGTAATCACCAGGATGCCGCCGCCGGTTTCGTCGGTCAGGCGCTTGGCGCGCTCGAGCTGTTTTTCGAGGCTGGCCATGTCGTTGTGGGTAAACACAAACCGCTTGCCCTGGTGCAGGCGTACGCCGTCGATGATGCAGGCGTGCGATTCCGCGTCGTACACAATGGCGTCGTGGCGGTTCACCAGCGCGTCGATGATGCTCACCACGCCTTGATAGCCGAAGTTGAGCAGCAGCGCCCCGGGCTTGTGCACAAAGTCAGCCAGTTCGTTTTCGAGTTGCTCGTGCAGGGTGGAGTTGCCGCTCATGATGCGCGCGCCCATGGGGTAAGCCATGCCGTATTCGGAAGCGCCGTCGATGTCGGCTTGCCGCACTTCGGGGTGGTTGGCCAGGCCCAGGTAGTTATTGAGGCTCCACGTCAGCACTTCTTTGCCCCGGAACATCATGCGGGGATGGATTTGGCCTTCCAGCTTTGGGAAAGCGAAGTAGCCGTGGGCGTAATGCGATTGCGAACCCAAAGGGCCGCGGTTGGCCGAAACCCGGTCGAAAATATCCACTGAAAAAACGGGGTATTAGGTGAAGGTAAAGGGGGGCATGCAGCCAGTTGTTGCAAGAAAAGCAATGCGAACAAAAGGCCTAACTACAAAGGTAGCCCTGGGCCACCGATGTACATAATTTGGGCTTAATAACGGCTAGGGGCAGCCGATGTTTGGCTTGGCCGTGTGCTTTCCCTGTTTCTTTGTGGCCCAAACCCATCCCGCCCACCTTTACCGATGAAGAAAATCACCAAGCTGCTCGTGGCCAACCGCGGCGAAATTGCCTTGCGCATCCTGCGCTCCGCCAAGGAAATGGGCATTGCCACCGTGGCCATATATTCCGAAGCCGACCGCAACGCCCTCCACGTGCGCTACGCCGACGAGGCCGTGTGCGTGGGCCCGCCGGCCTCGAAAGACAGCTACCTGCGCGGCGACAAAATCATTGAAGTTTGCAAAGCGTTGGGCGTCGATGCCATTCACCCCGGCTACGGCTTTCTGTCGGAAAACGCGGGGTTTGCCCGCGCGGTGCGCGAGGCGGGCTTGGTTTTCGTGGGCCCCTCGCCCGAGGCCATGGAAATCATGGGCGACAAGCTCTCGGCCAAACAGGCGGTGAAGGCCTACCACATCCCGCTGGTGCCCGGCACCGACGAAGCCATTTCCGACGTGCCCGCGGCCAAAGCAATTGCCCAGGAAGTAGGCTTTCCCATTCTCATCAAGGCGTCGGCCGGCGGCGGCGGCAAGGGCATGCGCATCGTGAACGGGGCCGATGAGTTTGAGGAGCAGATGCAGCTGGCCATCAACGAGGCCGTTTCGGCCTTTGGCGACGGGGCGGTGTTTATCGAGAAATTTGTTACTGGCCCGCGCCACATCGAAATCCAGGTGCTGGGCGACGAACACGGCCACATCGTGCACCTGTTTGAGCGCGAGTGCAGCATTCAGCGCCGCCACCAGAAGGTGATTGAAGAAGCGCCGTCGTCGGTGCTCACGCCCGAGCTGCGCGCCCGCATGGGCCAGTGCGCCGTCGACGTGGCCCGGGCCTGCGACTACACCGGCGCCGGCACCGTGGAGTTTTTGCTCGACGACCAGCACAACTTCTATTTCATGGAGATGAACACCCGCCTGCAGGTGGAGCACCCGGTAACGGAGCAAATCACGGGGCTCGACCTGGTGAAAGAGCAAATCAAGGTGGCGCAGGGCCTGCCCCTCTCCTTTTCGCAAGCCGACCTCAGCATCACCGGCCACGCCCTGGAGCTGCGCGTGTACGCCGAAGACCCGCAGAATAACTTCCTGCCCGACATCGGCAATCTCAGCACCTACGTGCGCCCCCAGGGCCCCGGCGTGCGCGTGGACGACGGCTTCGAGCAGGGCATGGACATTCCGATTTACTACGACCCCATGATTGCCAAGCTGGTCACCTTCGGGGCCGACCGGGCCGAGGCCATTGCCCGGATGCTACGGGCTATTGAAGAGTATAAAATCACGGGCATCGAAACCACGCTGCCCTTCGGCACCTACGTGCTCACGCACCCCGCCTTCGTGAGCGGAAACTTCGACACGAACTTCATCCGCGACCACTTCACTCCCACCACCCTGGCCCCCACTCCGCCTGATGCAGCCACCGCTCAGGTAGCCGCGGCGCTAGGCGCCATGCTGCTGGAAACCAAGAAACCCAAAGCGGCACCAGCGTCAGGCGAGGCAGGCGCGACCGAAGTTTCGGGGTGGCGCCGGAACCGGTTGGGCGTGCGGTAGCTGGCCCAAGAGCCCCCTTATTTAGTCGATGTATTGGTGAATCCCCTTCTACGTTTAAGCGGTTTGGCTTAACGAAGCACGCCGAAACGAGTACCCCGAAATTTCATTTCGGCCCGCGAGAACAACGGCATTTAAGTCGTTCAATCGGGCCGAAATGAAATTTCGGGGTACTCGTTTTGGCGTGCACCACCAGTTTTTTTACAGCTTCACGAAGTGCGAAAGGCTCCTGCGCCACGCCCGTCGGATGCGCAGGAAGTAGGCGCGCGAGGCCGATGGGGGCGCGGCGCTGGCTTGGTCAGCCCCCGAGGCGTCTTCGGGCCCGGACCCGTGGTTGCGATGGAAAGCAAACTGCGGGTGTTGGGGCAGCACCAGCGGCGGCAGTATTTCTACGGGGTTGCCGTCCAGGGCGTACACGGGCCGCTGGGCGGTGGCTTCTTCCTGGCGGTATTCCACCACGCGGGCGTGGTAGGTGTGCCGGGGGCTGAGGTGCGATAGTTCGACCGTGCTGTCGGTGCCGTTGTAGGCCACGATGCTGCCATCGGCCAGCTTGCTGCCGGTTGGGTAGTCCTGGCCATCGAGCGGAAAGGCCTTGCTGGGGCCATCGGCTTTGAGCAGAACCAGCCGGCGGCTGCCGCTGCCGTTGGCCCAGGCGAGGCGTATTTGCGCAGCATCGGTGGCGGAGGCCCAGAGGTGGGTGGCGTTCTGCGCGGGGGGAAACAAGTCGTGCGTGGGCCAGGTGGCGGCTTTTTTCACCCAGCCCCAGCCCAAGGCTTTCAGCTCCTGCCAGAATTCTGGCGAGCCGTTGCTCGTATTTAGCAGGATGGCCCAGGTGTGCCCTCCTGCCGTGCGCGCCACCAGGCAGGCGGTGCCGTCGAGTTGGCCGGTGTGCCACCAGGTGCCGCCGTTCACCATCCAGCCCTTGGCATAGCCCGCGGCTTTGGCCGACGGCTGCGTCATGCTGCTCAGGGTTTCGGCGGAAATCAGGTCGGGGCGCGAGTCAAAGCCATCGGCCGCCAGCGTCAGCCGCACCAAGTCGCGGGCCGAGAACAGCCAGCCGCCGTGCGCACCCATGGCTTCCATGTGGAAGCCTCCGTAGGCGGCCGGCGCCTGCTTGCCGGGGTTGTAGCACGAAAGCATGCGGTAACGGCTCAGGTAGCCGCTTTCGCGCTCCAGCCGCGCGGCGGGCAGGTTCCGGCCCAAGTGGGCTTCGAACACGCCGCTGGGGTGCAGAATGTGCGCCTGCACCCAGGCTTCGTAGGGCTGGTGGGTCACGGCTTCCAGCACCTTGCCCAGCACCAGGTAGCCCACGTTGGAATAGGCGAAGCGGGTGCCGGGTGCAAAGCTCAGCCCCTGCCGCAGCATGTACCGGATGATGGTGGAGTCGCCCACGGGGTTGGGCACGCGCATTACCTGGGCCACGTGGGTGGGGAAGTCAATGGGGTCGCAGCCCTCGTAGCCGTCGCAGCCGGCGTTGCGGTCCCAGCCGGCGCTGTGTTCCAGCAGGTGCTGCACGGTGATGTCGCGGAGGCGCGGGTCGCGCATTTCCCTGAGGTAGCTGGCGCCCTGCAGGTAGCCTTCGGCCCCAAATACTTTGTGGGAAAGGCTGAGCTGCCCTTCTTCCACGAGCTTCATTACGGCCAGGGCCGTGACCGTTTTGGAAATACTGGCCACTCGCAACAAGTGGTAGGGCTGCATCGGCACGTTGCGTTCGGCAGTCGCATAGCCAAATGCCCGCTCGTAAGCCAGCTGCCCGTCCTTGGTGATGGCGACGGAAGCCCCGAGCACGTTCCATTTCCGCATGAACTGCTGCATGGATTCGTCGCAGTGGGCAAGCTCTGGCACTACGATGCCCGTTTGGGCGGCACTCTTCAGCCACAACAGGCCCAAGAGCAGGGTGAGCAGGAATTTCAAGCTGGCAATTCGCTAAGTCAACTCCCCGACTCCGCCACTCTAGCTCATCTGTTTGACAAAACAAATTTATTGCATCCGTCTAAGATTACGATTTCAATCTAACAAAATGTTTTTTGATTTTTCAAAGAACGCATTCAGATGCTCGAATATCCAAACATCTTACAAACACGCTTTATAGACAAATACGCCAATTTACCCAGTACTGCGTAATTTCATCCATCTAAGTTGAACAGAAAATGCCCATTGAAGTCAAATTAGCTTATTTCTACACCGCCGCACTTTGTCTCAGGCGGCCAGTGCTAGGCTTAATTGGACTAAGCAAGTAGGCTAAGCTAGGTTGAAAACCGCCTTCAAACGGCTCACACATCGTCCCGCTTAATGCGCGGGTCGAACGCAAACTCTTCCCGGCCACTGATGCGAATCTGCGCAAAATCGGGGTGGCGGGTGTTGAGCACGTAGTTGTGCTCGTGGGCGATGATGGACGAGGGCACCCGCAGCACGGCGGCCTCCTGGCGCTGGTACCAAGCGGAGCCCAGGGGCTGGCAGCGGGCGTAGTGGCGCGGCAGTTGCCACTCCGGCGGCATTTGGTTTAGCGTCAGCTCTTCGACGGCTAAGCCGTCGGGGATTTCAATGCGCACCACGTTGAAGAGGCTGTTGAGCCCCTCGCCGCTGCGATGCACCACGTTTTCGAGGCAGGCCAGGGCGCGACTGCCGGCGGCATAAATGACGAGCTGGCCGCGCAAATTCCAACGGCCGGGGTTGCCAGAGGCGACCAGCTCGCCGGCGTACTTGGCCAGGCAGATGCGGTAAACTTCCACGTTATCTAGTTGTCAGTTGCTCGTTGTCAGTTGTCAGGTTGTTGCTGCGGTGCTGTGCGTCTGACAACGAGCAACTGACAACTAAAACCCATTTAAGCGAAGTCGCCGTGGGCGATGCGGTCTACTTCGTCGGCTACGAGGTCGATGCCGCCGCTGGTTTCGAGCAGGGCCAGCGGGGCTTGGTTGTCGAGGCCGTAGGCGGGCTTGTCGAGCCAGCGGCGAAAATCCGACGGGGAGCCGAACACCTCTTCGCCCTGGCGGGCCAACGCCAGCAGCTTGAGCACCTGCTCGCTGGCCGCAGGCGCCAGGCGTTTCTTGGCCTGGCGGTAGGTGCGCAGGGTTTTGGTGGTGGTGTGCAGCAGGTCGGCCAGCTCGTCGGTGCTGAACTGGAGCAGCGCGGCCACGTCGAAGGCGGTTTTGGCGAGCACGCCGGTGCGGGCCTCCATCACCAGAGCGAAAGAATCGGCCACGGTGGCCTGCAGGCCAAGCAAGGCGGGCGAGTACACGGCGGATTGGTGGGCGGCAGCAGTCATGGTATTTCGGTAATGTTTTCCCAAAGATGGGAAATATTTCCGTAGTAACGGGAAATATTTCCTTTTGGTTTCTGACTGCGGTGCGTTGGGTTGCTTACGCAGGGCTTTTGCTTGCCTTGCTGGACCACTTATGAGCCGTTTGCATTAGCAACAACTGCGGTTTTTGCGGTAGAGACGCAACATCTTGCGTCTCGTCGTGTGCGCCGTTCGGACTTCGTTCAAGCGGTACCGTTCAACGACAAGACGCAAGATGTTGCGTCTCTACCTCGTGCAGGCTAACTCAACCAGTTCCTTGGACACTTTGGCCGCTTGTAGCCTTACCTATTTGAGCATGCTTGAGCTAAATGAAAGAAGCTAAGAAAACATTGGCACGATGCCATCGACTTACAGGGCCAGCTATTTTCAAACCAATTCACAACCCACGGGTTCGATGCCGTTTGGCCCGACCAAACCAACTCATTCATTATCTGGCAACAACCACTTTGTGCGCGTATTTTGCACCGCGTCTTTTTGTGAATATGCCCCGCTTATTTTGCGAATTTGCCCCTTTTCTCAACTAGCTGACCCGGTACTTTTGTCTCTATGAGTCCAGGTAAAAAGCCGCATTCCGCATGAGTAATTTTCTGTTGTGCTCGGCACGGAACGGCGGCCCTCACCGGAGGCCACCCAGCCCAACGGCTCGTTTTGCGCACGTACATTCCGAGCCGCATAACTCAGCGAGTACTTGGGTTAATCCACAGGTTTAACTTTTTCAACCCAATCAACAACCGGCCAGCAGCTTGCTTTTCCGCACCAGTTGCGGGGAGCTGTCCCGCCGGCAAACTCGCAGACGCCGCCAACTCCTTCCTTCGGGTGTTCCGGCACCTGTGTAGAGGCCCAGCAAACCTCGTTGGGGCCGTCGTGAAGTCCTTCCTTTTCCCTTCCCACCCATGAGTTTTCGCTTTTCCGTGCTGGCCGCCCTGCCGCTGCTTCTTGCATCCACCAGCTACGCCCGGCCCGCCGACCCGTTGCAGTTGAAGTCGCCCGATGGGCGGCTGGCCGTGACGGTCCAAACCGGACCAGACCTGACGTGGGCCGTGCAGCACGAAGCCACGCCGGTCCTGCAACCTTCCGCGCTGGCCATGACGCTGGCCTCGGGCGAAGTGCTGGGCAAGAATGCAGTGCTGAGCAGCCGCAAAACGGCGGCGGTGAACACGAGCTTTGCGACGCCGGTGTACAAAAAGAGCCAAGTGCTCGACCACTACAACCAGCTCACGCTGACGATGAAGGGCGGCTACGGCATCATCTTCCGGGCCTACAACGACGGGGCGGCTTACCGCTTTTTCACCACCCGCAAGGGCCCGCTGACCGTGCAGGGCGAAACCGCTGCCTTCAACTTCGCGCCGGACGCCCCGGCCCTGCTGCCCTTCGTGCGCGACCTGCGCGACCCCAAGGACTTCTACATTTCCTCGTTTGAGGCGCTGTACACGCCCATTAAGCTGGCGGACGTGGCCCCGCTCAAGCGCGATACCCTCGCTTTTTTGCCCGCGCTGGTCGTACTGCCCGACGGCAAGAAGGCCGTGGTGGTGGAATCGGACGTGCAGGACTACCCCGGCATGCTGCTGAAGGGCAGCCCGGGCGCGGCACTGCGCGGCGATTTTGCCCCTTACCCCGCCGAGGAGCGCAACGGCGGCTTTCACGACATGCAGCTGATGGTGTCGCGCCGGGCCAACTACCTGGCCAAAACCACCGGCAAGCGTCAGTTCCCCTGGCGCGCCATTGTGGTGAGCACCACCGACAAGGAGCTCGCCAACAACGACATGGTGTACAAGCTGGCCGAGCCCTCCCGGCTCAAAGACGTTTCCTGGATACGGTCGGGCAAGGTGGCCTGGGACTGGTGGAACAACTGGAACATCTCGAAAGTGGACTTCCGGGCCGGCGTCAATACGCCTACCTATAAGCACTACATCGACTTCGCAGCCGCCAACAAGCTGGAGTACATTGTGCTCGACGAAGGCTGGTCGGATTCGAAGGACATCCTGAAGGTGTCGCCGCAGGTGGATGTAGCGGAGCTGGTGGCCTACGGCAAAAGCAAAAACGTAGACCTCATCCTGTGGGCCAACTGGCGGGCGATAAACGAGAAACTCGACGCCGCTTACGCCCAATACGCCAAGATGGGCATCAAGGGCTTCAAGGTCGACTTCCTGGACCGCGACGACCAGAAGATGGTAAACTCGACTTATGAGCTGGCCCGCAAAGCCGCCGAGTACCGCCTGGTGCTGGACCTGCACGGCATGCACAAACCCGACGGCCTGCAGCGCACCTACCCCAACGTGCTCAACTTTGAAGGCGTGAAAGGGCTGGAAAACAACAAGTGGACGCCCCGCGACGACATGCCTGGCTACGACGCCACGCTGCCGTTTATCCGCATGCTGGCCGGGCCGATGGACTACACGCCCGGCGCCATGCGCAACGCCACGCAGGCCGAGTTCCGGCCCAGCAACTCCAACCCCATGAGCCAGGGCACCCGCAGCCACCAATTGGCGCTGTACGTGGTGTTTGAAGCCCCCCTGAACATGCTCTGCGACAACCCCACGGCCTACCGCAAAGAGCAGGAAAGCACCGACTTTATTGCCGCCGTGCCCACGGTGTTCGACCAAACGGTTGCCCTGGACGGCAAAGTGGGCGAGTACGCCGCGCTGGCCCGCCGCAAGGCCGATACCTGGTACGTGGGGGCGATTAGCAACTGGTCGCCCCGCGAGCTGACCCTAGATTTTGCCTTCCTGGGGCCCGGTCGCTACGAAGCCGTTATTTTCCGCGACGGCGTCAATGCCGACCGCGACGCTACCGACTACAAGCGCGAAGTGGTGCCCGTAGCGGCCACTGACAAGCTGAAGATTAGCCTGAGCAACGGCGGCGGCTGGGCGGCCCGAATTTATCCGGTGAAGTAGGCCTGCGTCGCCCGCCCGCTTCTCCTTCAACTCACTCTCTTTCATTATTCTCCTTCCAAATGAAAAAATTAATTCTCCTACTGGCCAGCCTGATGGCATCTGGCTCGGCCTTCAGCCAGGGCAACAACTACAAGCAGAACTACCAGAAGTACGAAGGCCTGGCCCTGACGCCGCCCATGGGGTGGAACAGCTGGAACAAGTTCGCCTGCAACGTGGACGAGAACCTCATCAAGCAGGTGGCCGACGCGCTGGTGAGCTCGGGGATGAAGGACGCCGGCTACACGTACATCAACATCGACGACTGCTGGCACGGCGAGCGCGACGCGCAGGGCTTCATCCAGCCCGACGCCAAGCGCTTCCCCTCGGGCATGAAGGCCCTGGCCGACTACGTGCACGCCAAAGGCCTCAAGTTCGGGGTGTACTCCGACGCCGGCTCCCAAACCTGCGGGGGCCGGCCCGGCAGCCGGGGCTACGAGTTCCAGGACGCGCTGACCTACGCCAGTTGGGGCGTGGACTACCTCAAGTACGACTGGTGCAACACCGAAGGCCTCAAGGCCGAGGGCGCCTACAAAACCATCACCGCCGCCCTGCGCCGGGCGGGCCGGCCGGTGGTGCTCAGCATCTGCGAGTGGGGCAACGACAAGCCCTGGACCTGGGGCCAGAGCGTGGGCCACTTGTGGCGCACCACGGGCGACATTTACAACTGCTTCGACTGCGTGAAGGACCACGGCTCCTGGAAGTCGTTCGGGGTGATGGCCATCCTGGACAAACAGGAAGGCTTACGCCAGTACGCCGGCCCCGGCCACTGGAACGACCCCGACATGCTCGAAGTCGGCAACGGCATGCCCGCCAACGAGGACCGCGCCCATTTCACCATGTGGGCCATGATTGCCGCGCCCCTGATTCTGGGCAACGACGTGCGGAAAATGAGCCCGCAAACCAAGGACATCCTGACCAACCCGGAAGCCATTGCCGTGAACCAGGACCGCCTCGGGGTGCAGGGCTTCCGCCACGCCGTCAAGGATAGCGTGGAAACCTGGCTCAAGCCCTTGGCCGACGGCAAATGGGCCGTCACCTTCCTCAACCGCAGCAAGCGCCCGCAGCCCGTGGCCTTCGATTGGAAAGCGAAACCCATCGTGGACGAGCTGTCCAAAACGGAGCTCAACGCAGCGAAGACCACCTACAAAGTGCGCAACGTGTGGACCCGAAAAGACGTGGGCACCACCAAGAAAGCCTTTGCGGGCACCGTGCCAGCGCACGATGTCATCCTCTTGGTCTTGGGCACTGGCGAATCTGCTTACTCCAAAAAAGAAAGCCGGGTCTCCAGCGGGCAATAGCGCATATTGTACGCTGCAAAAGCCGTCTGGCAAATTAATTTGCTGTCGTCCAGTGCATCGAGCGGCGACGAAGGACGTTATTTACGACTGAACAACTCTGTTGTGATTTGGTAAGGTCCTTCGTCGCCGCTCAATGCGCGCAATGCTCTGGACAGCATACGCATGAAAAACACACTCCTAGTTAATAGCATTGCTATTGAAAACCAGTATCATGGCCCCATCGGTTGCGCGACGCTTACTTTTTCGTTTTGTGCTCTGTTTGTTTTGCGCGTTTGCTGGCACAATCAGCTTGGTTAATGCCCAAGCCCTTACCGACAACATTCGCCTCAACCAGGTGGGGTTTTACCCGGCTGCTCCCAAGCTGGCCGTGGTGACGGGTGCCGGGGACAAAGCCCTGGCCTTTCGCATCAGCAGCCCGGACCTGAGCACCACCGTTTTCAAGGGCACGCTACGGCCGGCCCCGGGCGCCGTGCTCGGAAGCCGGGTACGCGTGGCCGATTTTTCGGCCTGCACCAAACCCGGCCTGTATGTGGTGAGCGTGCCGGGCGTGGGCAAGTCTTACCCGTTTCGGATAGGGCCCGACGCGCACCTGGCGCTGGCTAAGGCGGCGCTGAAAAGCTACTACTACCAACGGGCTTCCACGGAGCTGCCGGCGCGGTACGCCGGCCCCTGGAGCCGGCCCGCCGGGCACCCCGACACGCGGGTGCTGGTGCACGCTTCGGCCGCCACGGCGCAGCGGCCAACGGGTACGGTCATCTCCTCGTCCCGCGGCTGGTACGATGCGGGCGACTACAACAAGTACATCGTGAACTCGGGCATCACCATGGGCACGATGCTGTCTCTGTACGAGGACTTTCCGGCGTACTGCACGGCGCTGCGCGCCGACATTCCGGAAAGTGCCAACGACGTGCCCGACGTACTGGACGAGGCCCTCTGGAACCTGCGCTGGATGCTGACCATGCAAGACCCCGGCGACGGCGGCGTGTACCACAAGCTCACCAATGCCAATTTCGACGGCATGGTGATGCCCGAAAAGGTGAGCACCCCGCGCTACGTGGTGCAAAAAAGCACGGCCGCGGCCCTCGACTTCGCCGCCGTGATGGCCCAGGCCAGCCGAATTGCGCGGCGCTTTGAGCGCCAACTCCCCGGGCTGGCCGACTCTTGCCTGCGGGCTTCGACCCGGGCTTGGCAGTGGGCCCAGGCCAACCCGCAGCAGCACTACCGGCAAGACGACATGAACAAACAGTTCAGCCCGCCCATTGTCACGGGCGGCTACGGCGACCAGAACGTGGGCGACGAAAAGGTCTGGGCGGCGGCCGAGCTGTTCGTCACCACCCGCGAGCCGGCGTATTACGAAGCCGTGCGCCCGGCCCTGCAACGGGCCGCAACCCTGCCCTCCTGGGGGCAGGTGCAGACGCTGGCGCTCTACACCCTGGCCCGGTTTCGCGCGGAGCTGCCGGCTCCGGCGCAGGCCGACGCGGCCCTCGTTTCCCAGCGCCTGATGGCCATGGCCGATACCCTGCGGGCGGGCTCCCGGCCGCAAGTTTACCAGACGGTAATGGGCCGGCGGCAGCGCGATTTCAGCTGGGGCAGCAACGCCAACGCCGCGAACCAGGGCATTGCCCTGGTGCAAGCGTTTCGGCTGAGTGGCAACCGGCAGTACCTGCACGACGCCCTCGCCAACCTCGACTACCTGCTCGGGCGCAACGCCACGGGCTATTCTTTCGTGACGGGCCACGGCAGCAAAACGCCCCTGCACCCCCACCACCGCCTCTCGGAGGGCGACGCCGTGGCCGCGCCCTTGCCCGGCTTCCTGGCGGGCGGGCCCAACCCTGGCCGGCAGGACAAGTGCAACTACCCCTACCTGCAGCCCGACAAAAGCTACGTCGACCAGGTATGCTCCTACGCGTCCAATGAAATAGCCATCAACTGGAACGCGCCGCTGGTCTACTTGGCGGTGGCACTGGAAGCACTCCAACCCTCGCTCCCACCGGCCAGCGCCGCCCCAAAGAAGTAATCAGGGCGGAGGTGTGAAATAGAACATTTTTACTAATCAAAAGCCAAGCTCTGGCAAATGAACCACGGGACTGGCAGGGGCCGGTGTGTCCAATGAGGCGGTCGTAACCGACAAGGCTCAGCTCTGCCCGCGGCCGGGGCCATGGCAATGGCCGTCCTCTAGGCTGGGCGGCAGCTGGCTCTCTTGAGCGCAGCTGCCGCTCCTACTCGCTAAGGCTTCAAACTGCTCGTTGGACCGGGAAAGCACGGCCTTTCCCAGAGCACGAAGCGATACCTACAAGAAAGGCCAGCTCTGCGCCGAGCCGTGTGAGACGCACCGATGGGGGCTGCGCCAGCTTTGGGTGAGTCTGCGGCCAGACGGCGTTTTAACAAGGAGCGACCGCTTCGTAGCGTCACAATCATTAGCATTGGTAATGAGCGTATTAAATCTATGTTATTATTGAGGCGGGGCTTGATGGGGCAGAAAATCTAGCAGTCTGGACAGATTAATCATGCACAAAATCTAGGAATTCACCCGTGGTTTTTGATTAGAATGGCATGGGCTACGGCCTCCCCAATAAGGTAATTTTGGTTCATCGAGCGGTGTCAGCATGAGTCCTGCGGGGCTTTACGGTTCTGAGCTACGCAATCGGTTTCGACTGCTCGCCGAGGCCAGTTTCACGCTTCACTCCTACGGCCCGGTTTCGACAATCACCGGCTGGCTTTTTCGGCCACAGCCTGACTAGCCGCCGGTGAGTGGTTCAACACTCATGGTTTACAACGTTTCATTTCTTCCTTTCGCGCAAGCCTCCACAATCGTTTGTTTTTACCTCACCTACCGCCACCAATTATGGCCGCAACAATTACAATTAATCCAGGAAATCGGCGGCAGCTCTACAAGCGCGTCCTAGCCTCCGTCGGCCTCGGGCTGTTCTTGGCCGGCTCAGCCACGCCCTGCTTGGCGCAGACCTCGGAGCCCTATACCTGGAACAGCATGGCCATTGGTGGGGGCGGGTTCGTGTCGGGCATCATCACCAGCAAAACGCAGGCGGGCCTGATGTACGCCCGCACCGACGTGGGCGGTGCCTACCGTTGGGACGTGGCCGCCAATAAGTGGATTCCGCTCATGGACTTCGCCTCGGACCAGGAGCAGGGCATGTTCGGCGTGGAGTCGATGGCCCTGGACCCGCAGAACCCGGCCACGGTGTACGCCTACTGCGGCATCAGCTACTTCAACAGCGGCCGCTCGTTCATCCTGCGTTCTACTAACTACGGGGCCTCGTTTACGACCATTGACGTGACTGCGCAGTTCAAAGCCCACGGCAACGGCATGGGCCGCGGCAACGGCGAGAAGCTGCAGGTAGACCCCAGCAACAGCACCGTGCTCTACTGCGGCAGCCGCAACAACGGCCTGTGGAAGAGCACCAACTCCGGCACTACCTGGACCAATCTGACGGGCTTGCCGGTAACCGCCACGCCCAACGGCAACGGCGTGAGCTTCGTGCTGCTGGATAATAGCAGCGTCGCAGGTGGCGCCACGCAGCGCGTGTTTGCCGGCATTTCGCGCAGCAGCGGCGTGGGGGCCAACTTTTACCGCAGCGACGACGCCGGGGCCACCTTCACGGCCGTGAGCAACCCGGGCCTGGGGGCCAGCATGATGCCGCAGCGCGCCGTGCAGGCCGGCGGCGACCTCTACATCAATTACGGCAACGGCGCCGGGCCCCACGGCAATACCTACGCCGCCACGGGTACCCTGCCAGCTTCATCTGAGCCTTACGACGCGGGCCAGGTGTGGAAATACAACATCGCGGCCGGCACCTGGACCAACATCACCCCGACCACGGGCGTGAACCGGGCCTATGGCGGCCTCAGCGTGGACCGCAACAACCCCAACCGCCTCATCCTTTCCACCACCAACAGCTACCAACAGCAGGGCCCTACTTCCAGCAGCCCCTACGGCGACCGGTTTCTCTACAGCACCGACGGCGGCACCACCTGGACCGACGTGGTGCAGCGCGGCTTCAGCACCGACGCCGACGGCGTGACCTGGGTGCTCAACTCCTCCATTCACTGGGCCGGCTGCATCGAGTTCGACCCCTTCGTACCCAACCGCGTGCTGGTGACCTCGGGCAACGGCATCTTCGTTAACGACGACATCACGGCCCCGGCGGGGGTGTGGCGGTTCTTCGTGAAAGGGCTGGAGGAAGTGGTGCCGCAAAGCATCGTGAGCCTTCCGGGCGGCCCGCTCGTCAGCGTCATCAGCGACTACGACGGCTTCCGGCACACCGACCCGGCGCAGTACGCGCCCATTCACCAGCCCCGCATCGGCAGCACCACCGGCCTAGACTATGCCAAGCTCAACCCCAGCAAGTTCGTGCGGGTCGGCAACCGCAACAACGCCACCGCGACGTCGGTGCTGCTGTACTCCACCGACACGGGCCTGACCTGGACCCGCACGGCCACCATGAACGGCTCGGGCGGCCAAGTGGCGCTCTCGGCCGATGGCGCGGTGCTGCTGCACAGTCCTTCCAACGGTACTTCCACCAGTTTCCCGGCGCCGGCCAATAACGCGTACACTTACCGCTCGACGGACAACGGCGCCACCTGGACCGCCGCCACCGGCATCCCGACCACCTTCACCAGTCACCGGCCGGTGGCTGATGCGGTGAACGCCAACAAGTTTTACATCCACAACACGACCAACGGCGACATGCTGGTGAGTACCGACGGGGGCGCCTCGTTTGCGGTGGCCGGCAACGTGGGCGGGGGCGGCGGCTCCAAAATCATCCGGGCCATTCCTGGCCGCGAAGGGCACCTGTGGGTGGCCCGCTACGGCAGCGGCCTCACCCGCTCGGTGAACTCGGGCGCCGCGTTCACCCGACTGACCAACGTGACCTACTGCGGCGCGGTGGGCTACGGCAAGGCGGCGCCCGGCGCGGCCTACGAAACCATTTACATCTACGGCACCGTGGGCGGGGTGCTGGGGGTGCACCGCTCCACCGACGAGGGCGCCACCTGGGTGCGCGTGAACGACGACGCCCACGAGTACGGCGGCCCCGCCAACGGCCAGTTTGTGGTGGGCGACATGAACGTGTACGGCCGCGTGTACATGAGCACGGCCGGCCGCGGCGTGGTCTACGGCACGCCCAGCGCCACGCCCTTGGCCGTTGGCTCGGCGGCAAAGCGCGCCGCGAGTGCCTTGGTGGCCTACCCCAACCCAGCCACCGGGCGCGTGGCACTAAAGCTGCCCGCGGCCCTGGTGGGCGGCACGCTCTCGCTGGTTAACGCCGTGGGAGCCGTGGTGCGCACCGAGCCGGCCCCGCAAGCCAACCATACCCTGGACCTCAGCCGCCTGCCGGCCGGCCTGTACATCGTGCGGGCCAGCGGCGGCGGCGAGGAAGCCACCGTTCGTCTTATCAAACAATAAGTTACCACCCGGCATCGCCGCTTCTTTTTTCGCTCCTGAATAACAAACATGCCTAAGCAGTTCCCCCGTTTAGCAACCTTACTTGGCACCACCTTATGCTGTGCCGTGGCCGGCTACAGCCTAGCCCAGACCAAAGTGGCCTCCTCTCTCCCCAAAGGCGCCCCCACGCCCGCCAACAAGCAGGCCGCCCTGACGGTCAACGACTCTAAGATTGAGGCCCTCCTGAAGAAAATGACGCTGGAGGAGAAAGTGAAGATGATTCACGCCAACTCCGCCTTTGCCGCCGGCGGCATTCCCCGCCTGGGCATCCCCGAAATTGGGACTTCCGACGGCCCCCACGGCGTGCGCCCCGAGCAGGGCCGCGACTGGAAGGGCGTGAAAGACGCCAACGACGCCGGCACCTACCTGCCGACCAACAACACCCTGGCCTCGACCTGGAACCGCGCCCTGGGCTACGAGTACGGCGCCGTATTGGGCCGCGAGGCCAACGCTCGCGGCAAGGACATCATCCTCGGCCCCGGCATCAATATCATCCGCGCGCCGCTCAACGGGCGCAACTTCGAGTACCTGAGCGAAGACCCGTTTCTGATTTCGCAGCTGGTGGTGGGCTACATCAAGGGCGTGCAGGACCAGGGCGTGTCGGCTTGCGTGAAGCACTTCGCAGCCAATAACCAGGAAGTGCACCGCGGCGACATCGACGTGAACATGAGCGAGCGGGCGCTGCGCGAAATCTACCTGCCGGGTTTCCAGGCGGCCGTGCAGCAGGGCGGCGTGCACACGCTCATGGGTTCCTACAACAAGTTCCGCGGGCAGTACGCCACCGAAAACGCCTACCTGATGAACGACGTCCTCAAGGGCGAATGGGGGTTTAAAGGTTTGGTGATGAGCGACTGGGGTTCGGTGCACAACACCATGGACGCCCTGCGCAACGGCACCGACCTGGAAATGGGCACCGACCTGGTGCTGAGCCGCGGCACCGTGGACCAGTCGGCCAGCGCGAGCACCGTGCCGCTGGCCACCGTCAAGAACGTGTACGACCGGTTTTACCTGGCCGACGCGGCCCTCGACGCGGCCCGCAAAGACCCCAAGCTGGTGCCGCTCATTGACGACAAAGTGCGCCGCGTGCTGCGCGTGATGTACGCCACCAACATGATGGACGGCGCCAAGCGCAAGCCCGGCGCCTACAACACGCCCGAGCACCAGGCCACCGCCCGCAAAGTAGCCGAAGAGGGCATCGTGCTGCTGAAGAACGACGGCCTGCTGCCCCTGAAAAAGACCGTAAAAACCGTGGCCGTCATCGGGGCCAATGCCACCCGCGAAACCGGCGGCGGCGGCGGCAGCGCCCAGGTGAAGCCCAAGTACGAAATCACGGCGCTGCAGGGCATCAAGGACGAGCTGGGCACTTCGGCCACGGTCACCTTCGCGCCGGGCTACAAAATTGCCCGCGACCAAAAGGCCGACCCGCAGCTGATTGCCGAAGCCGTAGCCGCGGCCAAAGCGGCCGACGTGGTGGTGTACGTGGGCGGCTCCTTCCACGGCTACGACTACCGCAGCTGGGGCGACAACGCCTACGACGCCGAAGGAGTTGACAAACCCGACCTTCAACTGCCCTTCGGCCAGGACGAGCTGGTGCAGGCCGTGCTGGCCGCCAACCCCAACACCGTGGTGGTGCTGATGGGCGGCGGCCCCATCGACGTGTCGGCCTGGGCCGGACAAGCCAGGGGGATTTTGGAAGCCTGGTACCCCGGCATGGAAGGCGGCCACGCGCTGGCCAACATCCTGTTCGGCGACGTGAACCCCTCGGGCAAGCTGCCCGTGACTTTCCCGGTGAAGCTGGAAGACTCGCCCGCGCACAAGCTGGGCGAATACCCCAGCACCCCCGGCAACCCGCTGAAACAGACCTACAAGGACGACATCTACGTGGGCTACCGCTACTTCGACACCTACAAGGTGGCCCCGCAGTTCGCCTTCGGCCACGGCCTGAGCTACACCACTTTCAAGTACGACCAGCTAAATGTGACGCCGGGCAGCAAAAGCGCCACCGTGAAGCTAAAGGTGACCAACACCGGCAAGACCGCCGGGGCCGAGGTGGTGCAGGTATACGTGCACGACCAGCAAGCCTCGGTGAAGCGCCCGGAGAAGGAGCTCAAAGGCTTCGAGAAAGTCTTCCTTCAGCCCGGCGAATCCAAAACCGTGACCGTGGCCTTGAATACCAACGCCTTCCAATTCTACAGCGAAGCCAAAAAGCAGTGGGTGCTGGAGCCCGGCAAGTTTGATGTGCTGGTGGGCAGCTCCTCCCGCGACATCCGCCTCACCGGCAACGTGACGCTGTAGCGTGGTCGCACCCGGAGGGACTTTTAGTCCGCGTGTCCCGGCACTTGCCCCATGCATTACTCACTAAGGCGCGGACTGAAAGTCCGCGCTACATCAGTCCTCAATGTTATACTCACCCCGCCACAGCCGCTTTTTCCTGCTCGGCTTTGCTTGTATTTCCACGGTTGCTTTTGAGGCCCAGGCCCAGAAAGCTTCCGTGGAGAAGCAGGCGAATGGCGTCACCATCCACTTGCCCCAGGCCAACTCCATGGCCACGCGCACGTTGCGCCTGCAGGTAGTTTCCGACAAAATAATCCACGTGCAGGCCAGCCCGCTCGACACGGTGTCGAGCTTGGCCAGCCTGATGGTGGTGCCGCAACCAACCGCGCCGGTAAAGTGGGACTTCAAAACCAAGCGAGACCAAGGCGTGCTGAGCACCGGCGCTCTGCAGGCGTTGGTTTCGCTCACGACGGGCGAAATCACCTTCGCCGATGCCAAGGGCCGGACCATTCTGCAGGAGCGGAAAAACGGCGGCAAAACCTTCACGCCCGCATCCGTAGACGGCCAGCCGCTCTACCAGGTGGAGCAGGCCTTCGCCTCGCCCGCCAATGAGGGAATCTACGGCCTGGGCCAGCACCAGAACGGCACCATGAACTACCGAGGCCAGCAAGTGGAGCTGGCCCAGAACAACACCGACGTGGCCGTGCCCTTCCTGCTTTCCAGCAAGAACTACGGCATCCTGTGGGACAACTACTCCATCACGAAGGTGGGCGACACCCGCGACTACCAGCCGCTGAGCACCCTGAAGCTCTACTCCAAGGAGGGCACGCCGGGCTGGCTCACGGCGTCTTACGCTTCAAAATCCAACCCCGAAGTACTGGTGGCGCGGCGCCCCGAGTCGGCGCTCAACTACGAGTACCTGGAGGACATGAAGAACTTCCCGGCCACGGTCAAGCTCGGCGAGACGGTGGCTACCTGGGAGGGCGCGGTGGAGTCGGCCACGCCGGGGCTGCACCACTTCCTGCTGAAAAACGCCGGCTACGCCAAGCTCTACATCGACGGCAAGCTGGTGGTGGACAAGTGGCGGCAGGCCTGGAACCCCGGCACTTCGGTGGTGGCCGTGCCGATGGAAAAGGGCCGCAAGTATCCCATCCGCCTGGAGTGGGACCCGGACGGCGGCGAGTCCTACCTGGGCCTGCGCTGGCTGGGGCCGCAAGTGGGTCAGGCCACGCAGGAGTACGGCTTCCGCTCGGAGGCCGGGCCCGACTTGAACTACTACTTCGTGCACGGCAACACCGCCGACGAAGTCATCAGCGGCTACCGGCAGCTCACGGGCCCGGCACCCATCATGCCCAAGTGGGCGCTGGGGTTCTGGCAGAGCCGCGAGCGGTACAAAACCCAGCAGGAGATGCTGGAAGTGGGCGCCGAGTTCCGCAAGCGCCGCATTCCCATCGACAACATCGTGCTCGACTGGTCTTACTGGAAGCCCGCCGAGTGGGGCAGCCAGGAGTTCGACCCCAGCCGCTTCCCCGACCCCAACGGCCTGATTAAGACCCTGCACGAGCGCGACAACCTGCACTTCATGATTTCGGTGTGGGCCAAGATTTACGAGGGCATCCCGGTCTATAACGACTTCAAGGCCAAAGGCTACCTCTACCCCCGCAACATTGCCAACCGCACCAAGGACTGGATTGCGCCGGGCTACACGTCCACGTTCTACGACGCCTTCAACCCGCAGGCCCGCACCGCTTTCTGGAACCTGATGAACACCAAGCTTTTCACCAAAGGCGTGGACGCCTGGTGGATGGACGCTTCGGAGCCCGACATCCACTCCAACACCAACGTGCAGACCCGCAAGGAGCTGATGAACCCCACGTTCCTGGGTTCGAGCACGCAGTATTTCAACGCTTTCCCGCTGCAAAACGCCAAGGGCATTTACGAGGGCCAGCGCTCCACGGCCCCCGATAAGCGCGTGTTTCTGCTCACCCGCTCGGGCTACGCGGGCTCGCAGCGCTACGCGGCGGCCATCTGGAGCGGCGACATTGCCTCGCGCTGGGAAGACTTCAAAAACCAGATTCCGGCCGGCCTGAACTTCTCCATGTCGGGCATCCCGTATTGGACCACCGACATCGGCGGCTTTGCCGTGGAGAAGCGCTACGAGCGGGCCAAGATGGAGCCCAAAGACCAGGACGAGTGGCGCGAGCTGAACACCCGCTGGTACCAGTACGGCGCGTTTTGCCCCCTGTTCCGGGTGCACGGGCAGTTTCCGTTCCGGGAGATATACAACATCGCTCCCGAGGGCAGCCCGGCTTACCAGAGCATGCTCTACTACAACAAGCTGCGCTACCGGCTAATGCCCTACATCTACTCGCTGGCCGGCCAGGCCCACCACCAGAACGCCACCATCATGCGCGGGCTGATGATGGATTTTGGTGCCGACGCCGCGGTGCGCAACATCGGCGATGAGTTCCTGTTCGGCCCCAGCCTGCTGGTGGCGCCCGTGACCGACTACAAGGCCCGCAGCCGCGAAGTGTACCTGCCCGCCGCCACCGGCTGGTTCGATTTCTACACCGGCCAGTACCAGGCCGGCGGCAAGAAGCTGGCCGTGGCGGCCCCGCTGGAGCGCATGCCGCTGTTTGTGCGCGAAGGGTCCATCCTCCCCTTCGGCCCCGAAATCCAATACACCGGCGAGAAGGCCACCGACCCGATTACGCTGTACGTGTACACGGGCCGCGACGCACAGTTCTCGCTCTACGAAGACGAGGGCGTGAACTACAACTACGAAAAAGGCGCCTTCGCCACCATCCCGACCTCCTACGACGAGCGCACCAAAACCCTCACCATCGGGGAGCGCAAAGGCACCTTTCCGGGCATGCCCGCCCAACGGAATTTCCGCGTGGTGTGGGTGAGCAAGGACCGGCCCACCGCCTTCGACCCCGACGCGGCCCCCGCCAAAACGGTGGCTTACTCAGGCACCGCCATCACGGTGAAGATGGAGTAGGATAGCGCGCCGGTGCGCCGGCCACCCCTCCTGCTGCCTGGCGCCAATTCTCAAATCGTTTTTCACCGCATTGGCCGCAAGGGCCAGTAACTGCTCTCAAAAGAATTCCCCGCTGACGATTTAGTGCTCATTGCCTATGAAAAAATAACACAAACCCACTCCAAGGCCTGAGTCATTGTTAACCTTCCAATCTTTTGCCCAGATGATGAAAAACAGACTACACAAATCCCCGCTTTTTCAGGGTTCCATGAAGCTCTTGCTGCTGCAGGTGCCGGCATTTTCGCTGTGCGCCCAAATCGCGGCGGCCCACCCAGCCGAGGCTGAACTCCGGCTCGCCCCGCTCAACGCTGCCTACGAAGCCGCCAGCAGCTTGGTAGCCCCCGCCGGCTTCCCGGTAAAGGGACGCGTGACGGACAAAAGCACTGGCCAGGGCCTGCCCGGCGTGACCGTGCTGGTGAAAGGGACCAACGTGGGCAGCAGCACCGACGTGGACGGCAACTTTAGCGTGGAGGCGCCCGACGGCAACGCCACGCTGGTCATTTCCTTCATTGGCTACGCCACGCAGGAAATTTCCGTCAACAACGCACAAACGATTGCGGTAGCGCTAGCCACCGACGCCAAAGCGCTGGACGAAGTGGTGGTGGTGGGCTACGGCACGCTGCGCCGCGAGGACGTGACCGGGGCCATCTCGTCGGTGAAAGCCCAGGACATTCGCACGGAGGGCACCAACACGCTCACCCGCTCGCTGCAGGGCCGCGTGGCCGGCGTGCAGATTGAGAGCAACACCGGCGCGCCCGGCGCGGGTCTGCGGGTGCTGGTGCGCGGGGCGGGTTCGTTCAACGGCACCAGCCCCCTGTATGTGGTGGACGGCGTGTGGGTGGGCGACATCAACTACCTGCAACCCTCCGACATTGCCAGCATCGATGTGCTGAAGGATGCTTCGGCCGCTTCCATCTACGGGGCGCAGGGTGCCAACGGCGTGGTGCTCATCACCACAAAGTCGGGCAAAAAAGGCCCCATCAAGCTGGACGCCAGCGGCTACTACGGCGCGCAGAAAATCACGAAGATGCTCGACGTACTCAACGCCGAGGAGTGGGCCCGGGTAAGCAACGCAGCCCACGTGAACGCCAACGTAACCCCCTTAGCCATTGCCAAAGACCCGGCCGCACTGGGCGCCGGCGTGGACTGGCAGAAGGAAATCTACCGGGTGGCACCCGTGCAGAACTACACCCTGGGAGCCAGCGGCGGCGGCGACAATTACAACTTCAGCATCTCGGGCGGCTACTTCGGCCAGCAGGGCATCGTGAAGGAAACCAACTACAACCGCCTGAACCTGCGCATCAAGTCGGACTTCACCAAGGGCCGGCTCAAGGTGGGCGAGAGCATCATCATGAGCCAGGAATACTGGCGCTACACGGCTGGCGGCTGGGGCGGCCAGGGCGGCAACCCCAGCGGCTCGGCCCTAAAGATGATTCCGGCGTTTCCCATCTACAACCCGGACGCGGTGGGCGGCTACGGCGGAGCCACCGGCCCGGTGGTGAACGTGGCCAACCCTGTGGCCATGCTCTACCTCGAAGTGCCGGAAAATCGCAGCTACAACGCCATCATCAACGCCTACGCCGAAGTAAGCTTGATTGAAGGCCTGAAGTACAAATACAACATGGGCTACACCCCCGGCTTTGGGGCTTACTACCAGTACACCTCGCCCTACTCGGTGGGCTCGCTGTTCAACAACCTCGACGCAGACCTCAACGAAAGCCGGAGCCAGTCGAATAACTGGCTGCACGAGAACACGCTCACTTACGCCAAAACCTTCGGCAAGCACAACTTCAACGTGCTGGCGGGCTACACCTTTCAAAACAATAAGTACCGCGGACTGGGGGCGTCGAAAAGCAACCTCCCGGCGGGACTGGCGGTGCTCGACGTCGGCAGCCTCAACCCCGTGGCCACCGGTAACGCCAACGAAAGCGCTACCATTTCCTACCTGGGCCGCTTGGTGTACTCTTTCAACGACCGGTACGTGTTCACCGGCACCTTCCGGCGCGACGGTTCTTCCAAGTTCGGGCGCGACTACCGGCAGGGCAATTTCCCGTCGGTGGCCCTGGCCTGGAACGCCATCAACGAGCCGTTTTTCCAACCCCTGCAGGAAGTGGTGTCCAACCTGAAAGTGCGGGGCAGCTACGGCGTGCTGGGCAATCAGAACTTTCAAAATTACCTCTACTACGCCACCATCGTGCCCAACACCAACTACGTAATCGGCACCGGGCAAACGTTGTGGGGCGGCGCCATCCAAAACAGCCTGGTCAACCCGGACATCAAGTGGGAAGAAACCCGCACGTCCAACGTGGGCATCGACTGGGGCTTTTTTAACAACAAGCTCACGCTCAGCACCGACTACTTTGTGCGCAGCAGCAAGGACGCCATCATCCCAGTGCCGCTTCCTGGCTCGCTCGGCTCCATCAACAACCCTCCGGTCAACGCGGGCACCATCTCCAACCACGGGTTTGAGGCCGCGCTGAACTACACCAACACCCACGGCGACTTCACCTACACCTTGCTGGGCACCGCCACCGCCATCCGCAGCAAGGTCGACAAGCTGTCTTCGGGTTCCCAGCAGCTCACCGCCAGCTCGCCCACCTTCCAGAGCGCACCGGCCACGGTGGGCCAGGCGGGCCTGCCGCTGGGCGCGTTTTACCTGATTAAAGCCAACGGCATCTTTCAGTCGCAGGAAGAGGTGGACGCCCACAACAAAAACGGCGTCAAAATCCAGCCCAATGCCAAGCCCGGCGACATCCGCTTTGTGGACTACAACGGGGACGGACAAATCAGCGCGGCCGACCGGCAGCTGCTCGGCGACCCCACGCCGAAGTTCTCCTACGGCTTCGGCAGCAACCTGGCCTGGAAGGGCCTCGACCTGAGCTTCTACTTCCAGGGCACCTACGGCAACAAAATCTACAACGGCGTGCGCCAGGACCTGGAAGGCATGAACCTGGAGCAGAACTACGGCGCCGCCACGCTCAACGCCTGGACGCCGGAGAACCGCAACACCGACGTGCCCCGCGCGGTCATCAACGACCCGAACGGCAACGCCCAGACGTCGAGCCGCTTTCTGGAGAGCGGCTCCTACCTGCGCCTCCGCACCCTGCAGCTGGGCTACACCATCCCGAGCGCGGCGGTGAGCGCGCTGAAGGTAAGCTCGCTGCGGGTGTACGTAAGCGCCGATAACCTGTTCACCCTCACCGATTACAGCGGCTACGACCCGGACTTGGGCCGGCAGTCCAACGACAACCTGGAAATCCTGAACCGGGGCGTGGACCGCGGCTACGGCATCTACCCGCTGTCGCGCACCGCGGTGGCCGGCGTCCAGCTTTCTTTCTGATTTAACTTAACAATACCCCATCATGAAACGCATCGTTTGCTTTGTGCTCCTCGGCAGCCTGACGTTTTCCTGCTCCGACAAGCTGACCCAGCTCGACCCGAACAAGCTGACCGCCGAAACCTACTGGAAGACGGAGGCCGACATTGTGGGCGGCCTGGCGGGCACCTACAAGACCCTCAAATCGCCCTTCAACGGCTACTTTGGCTACAAGGGCGTGCAGCTGGTGAACGGCCGCGGCGACGACTTCTTCATCCGGAACGACTCGCGCGACATGTACCAGTCCACCACGTTCACCAACACGGCCACCACCGGGCAGGCCGACGCGCTGTGGAGCGGCTGCTACCGCGGCATCTTCCGGGCCAACCAAGTGCTGGAGAGGGTTGCGGCCGTGCCCATGGCCGAGGAAATGAGGGCCCGCTACACCGCAGAAGCCAAGTTTCTGCGCGCCCTCAACTACTACTACCTCATCATCAACTTCCGGGAGGTGCCCCTCATCCTGACCGTGCCCCTGGACCGGGCGCAGTACGCCAACCCCAAGGCGCCGGCCGCCGACGTGTGGGCGCAGATTGAGGCCGATTTCAAGGACGCCAAAGCAAACCTGCCCCTTGAGTGGCCACTCAACTGGGTGGGCCGCGCCACGAGGGGAGCCGCCATTGGCTTTCTGGCAAAGGCGTACGTCTACCAGGAGAAATGGGCCGCAGCGGAAGCCGAATTCAAGCTGCTGTCGCAACCCTCTGGCCAGGTGCAAGCCCCTTTTAAATACCGATTATTACCCAATTACGAGGATAATTTTCTGAAGGAAAATGACAACTTTCAGGAAACCATTGCCAACGGCCAATCCGACGGTCGAATTCCGGAATCGTTGTTTGAGATTCAGATGCAGAACGTGGGCGGCAATGACCTGGGCGGCAACGAAAACGGCACACCCAACGAAACCCAGGGCTCGACCACAGCCCAGGCCATGGCACCGTCCGAGGCCGGCGGCTGGTACCAGGGCTACCCCACCCAAAAGGTGTTTAACGAGTTTCAGAAAGAGAAAACCACGACCAACGAGCTCGACCCCCGCATGTACGCCACGCTGGTGTGGGAGTACCCGGGCGCCATGTTCTACCGCAAGCCCTACACTGCGGCCAACTTCCCCAACCCATTTGGCAAGTCGTCCCGAGTGAAGAAGTACCAGAACTACACCCAGGTAAACGAGATTAGCACTGGCCTGGTCAGCGCCATGATTTCCGACATCAACGAGAAGGCCCTGCGTTACGCCGACGTGCTGCTCCTCTACGCCGAAACCCTGACCAAGCTGGGCCGCCCGGCTGAAGCCTACCCGCTGGTCGACCGCATTCGGACCCGGGCGAGGCTAGCGCCGTTGGCTCCAGGTTTCAGTGCCGCGCAGATGATGGCAGAGATTCAGCACCAGCGCATGATTGAGTTCTTCCGCGAAGGGCAGCGCTTCTATGATTTGCGCCGTTGGGGCATTCTGGAGCAGGAAATCAAGAACAGCGACAAGGAGGGCAAGGAGTTCTTCAACCTGGCCAAGCACGCCTACTTCCCCATCCCGCAAAGCGAGATTAACAACAACCCCAACATCACGCAGGACAGCAACTGGTAAGCAAGCAGGCTTCGGGTACCCGGGCGAGTGGAACGCCCACCCCGCATGCCTGACTGAACTCATTGAGAACGGCTGTGCTGCCCTAAGCAGCACAGCCGTTCGGGCTTCCCTCACACATGCGCAGTTTACACGGTTTGCGCAGCTATTTCAGCATTGCCGGCTTTCGGTTTTAGCCCACTTACATGGTGCTCCCCAAAAACAGTTTCCTTCGCTTCTTCCTGGTGTTGCTTGGCTTGGCGCCCGCGCTGGCCGTTGCCCAACCCACCGTGGTGCAGTACCTCTCCGGTACCGACAAGGACCACACGGTGCAGTGGGATTTTATGTGCACCACAGGCCAGCGAAGCGGCAAATGGGCCAAAATAGCCGTGCCTTCCAACTGGGAGCAGCAGGGCTTTGGCACCTACAACTACTACCAGGACCAGGTGAACCCCGACGAGCAGGGCCTCTACCGGCACTCGTTTCGGGTGCCGGCGGCGGGCAAGGGCAAGCACGTGTTTATCGTGTTTGAAGCGTCGATGACCGACACCGAAGTGAAGGTGAACGGCCAGCTGGCCGGGCCCGTGCACCAGGGCGGCTTCTACCGCTTTAAGTACGACATCACCGACAAGCTCAAGCCCGCCGGCCAGGACAACCTGCTGGAAGTGAAGGTGAGCAAACGCTCGGCCAATGCCTCCGTGAACCAAGCCGAGCGCAAGGCTGATTTCTGGCTGTTCGGCGGCATTTTCCGGCCGGTGTACCTGGAAATTGTGCCCCCTACCTACCTCGACCGCATTGCGCTGGACGCCCGCGCCAACGGCGCCCTGCGGCTCGACGCCTTCCCCGTGAACGCGACCGCCAGCCACACCGTCACGGCGCAGGTGCAGGAGCTCAACGGCAAGCCAGTGGGCAAGCCCTTCGCCGTGAAAGCCGGCGCTGAGCAGGAGAAAACCACCCTGCGCACCCAGCTCAGCGGCGTCCAGGCCTGGAACGCGGAAGTGCCCAAGCTCTACAACCTGGTAGTGACCCTGGCCGATGGTCAAGGCGCGGTGCACCGCGTGAAGCAGCGCTTCGGCTTCCGCACCATGGAGCTGCGGGCCCAGGACGGCATTTACGTGAACGGCAAGCGCACCATTCTGAAGGGCGTGAACCGGCACAGCCAGTGGCCGGAGTCGGGCCGCACGCTGAGCAAGCAACTCAGCCTGCTGGACGTGGGGCTGATGAAGGAGATGAACATGAACGCCGTGCGCATGTCGCACTACCCGCCCGACGCGCACTTCCTGGACGTGTGCGACTCGCTGGGCCTCTACGTCATCGACGAGCTGACCGGTTGGCAGGCCCAGTACGACACCATTGTGGGCCACAAGCTGACCCGCGAGCTGGTGGTGCGCGACGTGAACCACCCGAGCATCATCTTCTGGGCCAACGGGAACGAGGGCGGCTTCAACCGCGGCCTCGACGGCGACTACCCGCAGTACGACCCCCAGAAACGCCCCGTGATTCACCCCTGGGAGCGGTTCAACGGCACCGACACCAAGCACTACCCGGACTTCAACTACATCACGAATTCAGTGCTGTATGGCAAAGAGGTATTCTTCCCCACCGAGTTTATGCACGGCCTCTACGACGGCGGGCACGGCGCCGGCCTAGAGGATTTCTGGACTGCCATGCGCCAGCATCCCTACTTCGGAGGGGGCTTCTTGTGGGCCTTTCACGACGAGGCCGCGGTGCGCACCGACCAGAACGGCAAGCTCGACGCCGCCGGCAACTCCGGGCCCGACGGCATTCTGGGCCCGCACCGCGAGAAGGAGGCCAGCTTCTACACCATCAAGGAGCTGTGGTCGCCGGTGGTGGTGAACCAGAAGTTCCTGGCCCCCGGCTTTGATGGCCGCCTCGAAGTTGAGAACCGTTACGACTTCACCAACCTCAGCCAGTGCCGCTTCACCTGGAAGCTGGTGTCGTTCCCCGGTCCGGGCGAGCCAACAGTGGCCTCCAAAACCGACGCAACGGGCACGGCGGCAGCCCCGGCCCTGGGTCCCGGCAGCAAGGGCGTGCTCCCGCTGGCCCTGCCCGCCACCTGGCGCCGCAGCGACGCGCTCTACCTCACGGCCTACGGCCCGGACAAGCGCGAGGTCTACACCTGGACCCTGCCCGTTGCCGCGCCCCAGAGCAGCGCCAAAAAACGGCCAGTGACCTCCGCAGCCGGCGCAGTGCAAGCCACCGAGGAAGGCAACGGCCTGCAGATTAGCGCCGACGGCATCCGCTACAGCTTCGACAAGGCTACCGGCTACCTGCAGAAGGTGAACAACGGCAAGGGCGACATTTCGCTGGCCGGCGGGCCGGTGCTGGCCGGGGTGAAGCAAACCCTGAAGAACTTCCGCCACTCACAGGCGGGGACCACGCACGTGGTGGAGGCCAACTACGACGGCAACGGATACTTCAACGTGAAGTGGACGTTTGCGCCCGGCAAGCCGGCCCGGCTGGAGTACCAGTACTCGCAGAAGGGCGAGGCCGACTTCATGGGCATCAGCTTCAACTACCCCGAGGACAAGATTACGGGCATGAAGTGGCTGGGCCGCGGCCCCTACCGGGTCTGGAAAAACCGCCTCAAGGGCCAGCAGTTCGGCGTGTGGCACAAGGACTACAACCAAGCCATCACCGGCGAGAAATGGCAGTACCCGGAGTTCAGCGGCTACCACGCCGACCTGTACTGGGTGGTGGTGGAGAACAAGGAGTCGCCCTTCACGGTGTACGCCGACGACCGGAACGTGTACCTGCAAATGCTCAAGCCCACCCGCCCGGAGGGGGCCAAAAATGAGAACACCTCCTCCGCTTTCCCCGAGGGCAACCTCAGCTTCCTGAACGCCATTGCCCCCATCGGCACCAAGTTCCAGGCGCCGGCCTCGCTGGGGCCGCAAAGCCAGAAAAACTTCATGCTGAACTACACGCCCGTCAGCGGCAGCCTGTGGTTTGACTTCGGCGGCAGTGGAGCAGCGCCTTCCAACGGAGTAACAACCCCATAACCAATACCCAAACCGAATACCCAAATCGCCTAGTCCTTCCATGCGAACACCAGTACCGCCGCGCCGCCGGCTCGGTGGTGGTGCGAGAAACACAATGTTCGACGCGCGGCCGGGGGCACCGGCCTTGCGCTGGTTAAAAGTTAGAAGGCAGTCGTCCGGTTTTCACTTTTAACTCTCAACTTTTAACTCCATTACCCCACCCCACTGACCTGATGAAAACGCTCCGCCACCTGTTCACGACCAGCGCGCTGTTGCTCACGCTGGGCTTGCTGCGCGCGGCCGCTCAGTTTCAGTACCCGTTCCAGAACCCCCGGCTGCCCGCCGAGCAGCGCATCGACAACATCCTGTCGCTACTGACGCTGGACGAAAAAATCATTTGCCTGGGCACCAACCCCAGCATTCCGCGCCTGGGCATCGTGGGCACCGGGCACTCCGAAGGCCTGCACGGGCTGGCGCTGGGTGGCCCAGCCAACTGGAACCGCCGCAAAAACGTGCCCACCACCCAGTTTCCGCAGGGCTACGGCCTGGGCGAAACCTGGGACCCCGAGATGATGCGGCAAGTGGGCGCTGTGGAGGGCTACGAGGCCCGCTACGTGCTGCAAAACCCCAAGTACGCCACCGGCAACCTCGTCATCCGGGCGCCCAACGCCGACCTGGGCCGCGACCCGCGCTGGGGCCGTACCGAAGAGTGCTACGGCGAAGACCCCTTCTTCAACGGCACCATGGCGGCGGGCATGATAAAGGGCCTGCAGGGCGACGACCCCACCTACTGGCAGACCGCCGCCCTGATGAAGCACTTCCTGGCCAACAGCAACGAGGTGGGCCGCGAGCGCACCAGCTCCAACTTCGACGAGCGCCTGTTTCACGAGTACTACGCCCTGCCGTTTCGCATGGGCGTGGAAGCCGGCTCCCGCGCCTACATGGCCTCCTACAACGCCTGGAACGGCATTCCGATGATGGTGAGCCCGGTGCTGCGCGACGTCACCGTGAACCAGTGGGGCCAGAACGGCATCATCTGCACCGACGGCGGCGCGCTGAAGCTGCTCTACAAAGAACACAAGTACTTACCCGACAGCGTGTGGGCCGCCGCCACGGCCGTCAAGATGGGCATCAACCAGTTTCTGGACGACTACACCGGCCCGATTCGCGGCGCGCTGAAGGAGAAGCTGCTCACGGAAAAGGACATCGACCGGGTCATTCGGGGCGATTTCCGGGTGATGCTGAAGCTGGGCCTGCTCGACCCGGCCGGGGCCAACAAGTACGCCGCCATCAAGGACGGGCCGGAGCCCTGGCTCTCGGAGGCGCACAAGGCCATTGCCCGCAAAGTCACCCAGAAATCCATCGTGCTGCTGAAAAACGAGGGCAACCTGCTGCCCCTGGACAAAGGCAAGCTCAAAACGCTGGCCGTCATCGGCCCGCGCGCCGACCAGGTGCTGCTGGACTGGTACAGCGGCACGCCGCCCTACACGGTGAGCCCGCTGGCCGGCATCCGGGCCAAGGTGGGCGAAGGCGTGAAAATCATCTACGAGGAAACCAACCAGGACAACCGCGCCGTGAACGCCGCCCGGGCCGCCGACGTGGTCATCGTGGTGGTGGGCAACCACCCCACCTGCAACGCCGGCTGGGCCACCTGCCCCGACGCCTCGGAAGGCAAGGAGTCCGTGGACCGTAAAAGCCTCACCCTCACCGACGAGCTGCTCATCAAGCAGGTGCGCCGCGCCAACCCCAACACCGTGGTGGCGCTGGTGTCGAGCTTTCCCTACGCCATCACCTGGACGCAGCAGAACGTGCCGGCCATCGTGCACCTGGCCCAGAACAGCGAAGAACTGGGCAACGCCCTGGCCGACGTGCTGTTTGGCGACTACAACCCCGGCGGCCGCCTTACGCAAACCTGGCCCCGCTCCCTGGACCAGCTGCCGCCCATGCTGGACTACAACATCCGCAACGGCCGCACCTACCAATATTTCCAGGGCGAACCGCTCTACCCCTTCGGGTTTGGCCTGAGCTACCCCACGTTCCAATACTCCAACTTCCGACTCAGCAGCCGCCAGTTCAACAAGGCCGGCGAGCTCACGGTGAGCGTGGACGTGCAAAACACCGGCGCCCGCCCCGGCGACGAGGTGGTGCAGCTCTACGTCAGCCACTTGCGCTCGGTGGTGGCCCGGCCCCGCAAAGAGCTCAAGGGCTTCCAACGCCTCACCCTGCAGCCCCGCGAAAAGCGCACGGTGCGCCTCCCGCTGCGGGCCGCCGACCTGCGCTACTGGCACGAAGGCCTGCAGCGCTTCGAGCTGGAAAAAGACGCGCTCAACCTGATGGTGGGCTCCTCGGCCAGCCACGTCCAGTTTCAGCAGGTGCTCCAATTGTAAAGCATGTCACAGTTAAATCGTTATCTTTAAAAAAATGTACGCAGCACACCGGAGTCACGGCCCACCGCCGAAGCCAGTCAGCCAGACACATCATTTCTTCTCATCAACCCCACCCTTTACGTTCCTATGAAAAAAAGTATAATCATTCCCGGACCGCTTCGGCACCTGCGCGTAGCCGCAGCCAGTGCCCTGCTGCCGGCGGCCTTGTTGTGCGGCGCGTCGCCCGCCGCGGCTCATTCGGCCGTTGCGGCGCCCACGCAAGCTGCGCCCGGCATCACCGTGTCGGGGCGCGTTGCCGACGAAAAAGGCGCCGGCATTCCCGGCGTCACGGTGGTGCTGAAAGGCTCCACCATCGGCGTTTCCACCTCCGAGTCGGGCGCTTTTTCCCTCAACCTGCCCAGCAACTCGGGCACCCTGGTGATTTCTTCCGTGGGGTTCATGGGGCAGGAAATTGCCGTTTCGGAGCAAACGACCACCCTCAACGTGGTGCTGCGCGTGGACGTGAAGCAACTCAACGACGTGGTGGTGGTGGGCTACGGCACCCAGCGCCGCGAAGACGTGACGGGCGCCATCTCGTCGGTGTCGGCCAAGGAAATCTCGCAAACCGTGGCCACCACCGTCGACCAGGCGTTGCAGGGCCGCGTGCCCGGCGTGGTGGTCAACCAGAACACGGCCCAGCCCGGCGGCGGCGTGTCGGTGCAGATTCGCGGCCTGGGCACCCTCAATGGCGACCAGGAGCCGCTCTACGTCATCGACGGGGTGCTGATTCCACCGGTCATGCGGGATTCGCGCTCGCAGACCTACGCGGGCCGGGGCGAAGTGGGCACGGGCAGCAACCCGCTGTCCAGCCTCAACCCCAACGAAATCGAGAGCATCGACATTTTGAAAGACGCTTCGTCCACGTCCATCTACGGCTCGCAGGCCTCCAACGGCGTGGTGGTTATTACCACCAAGCGGGGCAAGGCGGGGGCGCCCAAGCTGGCCGTGGAAACCTACTACGGCTTGCAGCAAATTCCCAGCAAGCTGGACCTGATGGACCTGCGGCAGTTCACGGACTACACCCTGGCCAAGCAGGCCGCGACGGGCGGCACCACCAAGCCGGAACTGCTGAACTCCGCGTACCTGGGCAAGGGCACCGACTGGCAGGAGGAGCTGTTCCGCACCGCGCCCATGTACAGCGCGACCGCCCGCATCAGCGGCGGGGACGACCGCACGCAGTACCTGCTGTCGGGCTCGTATTTCAAGCAGGAGGGCATTGCGCTGGGTTCCGATTTCCGGCGGGCTTCGGCCCGCCTCAACCTGGACAACAAGACGACCAAGTTCCTGAAAATCGGCACCAGCCTGCAGCTGTCCAACACCAACGAGAACCTCAACTCCACCAACTACGACCTGGTAAAGTCGGCCATCACGCAAACGCCCGACATCGCGGTGCGCAACCCGGACGGCAGCTTTGGCGGCCCCACGGGCCTTGCCGTGGGCAATACCTACAACCCGAACCCGGTGTTCGCGGCCACGCTAAACACCAACAAGTCGGACCGGAACCAGGTGTTCGGCAACGTCTACGGGGAGATTTATTTCCTCAAAGATTTCACCCTGCGCAACGAAGCCTCGCTCAACTTCGACATGGCTAACTATCAGCAGTTCTTTCCCAGCTACGAGTTGAACGGCATCCCCAGCCAACCCAATTCGGCGTACGAAAGCGCGACCAGGAATCTGAGCTGGACGGTGCGTAACTACTTGACATACAACAGGAAGTTTAAAAAATATCACAACGTTAATGCCATGTTCGGCCACGAGGCCAGCTCGGGTCGGTTCCAGAGCCTGGCGGCGGGCCGCCGGGCGTTCCCGTCCAACACGATAACCACGATAAGCGCCGGCGACGAAACCACCGACACCAACAGCGGCGGCCGGGGCGACTGGGCCCTGGAGTCGTACTTCGGGCGCGTCACGCTGGGGTTTTTTGACAAATACATACTCACCAGCAACTTTCGTCGCGACGGCTCCGCCAATTTCGCGCCCGAGAACCGCTGGGTCACGACCCACTCTTACGCCCTGGCCTGGAAGCTGGGCAACGAGGAATTCTTTAAGAACATCAGCCAAATCAGTGACCTGAAAGTCCGTTTGGGCTACGGCCTGTTGGCCAACCAGAACGTGGGCAGCTACGTGTACGGGGCCGCTATCAACCTGTCATCAACGGGCATCGGCCAGGGCGGCCTGGTGGCCAACATCCCCAACCGGAAGGCGCAGTGGGAAACGACGACCAGCTACAACGCCGGCCTGGACGTGGGCTTGTTCAACAACCGCATTCAGTTGACGGCGGACGTGTACCGCCGCAAGACCAACAACCTGCTCATCCGCTTGCCGCTGCCGGCGTTTGCCGGCACCACGGGCAACGGCAGCCTCTCGTCGCCGTTTTTCAACATTGGCTCGATTCAGAACCAAGGGTTTGAGTTCGGCCTGAACACCCGCAACCTTGAGGCAAAGGGCTTTACCTGGACCTCGGGCCTCACGTTCTCGCTGAACCGCAACAAGCTGTTGTCCCTTTATTCGGAGACGGCTTCCCTGCAGTCAAAAGTAGACAACGGTTCTACCCTCATTTCCAACACCCGCGTGGGGCGGCCCATTGGGGAATTCTACGGGTACATCGTGGAAGGCATGTTCAACAAGGCCTCCGATTTTGAGGGCGCGGCCCTGCCCGCCGGGCTCACGGTGGACCCGCGCTCCGGCGTCTGGGTAGGCGACCTGAAGTACAAGGACGTCGACGGCGACGGGGTCATCACAGAGCGGGACATGACGACGCTGGGCTCGCCCATCCCCAAGTTTCAGTACGGCTTCACCAACACCGTTACTTACAAGGGTTTCGACCTGACGGTGTTCGTGAACGGCAACTACGGGAATAAAATCTTCAACTACACCCGCGTGAAGCACGAAGACCCGAACGCCAACTTCACCAACCTGCTGGCCACCACCAACGACTTTGCGCGCATTGGCCTGATTGACCCCACCAAGCCGGCCACGGACATCAACAACGTGTACGTCATCAACGAAGGCACCACCATCCCGCGCATCAACCCCGCCGCCAACCCCAACCTCAACAACCGGGTGTCGACCCGCTTCGTGGAGGACGGCTCCTACCTGCGCATGAAGAACGTGGTGCTCGGCTACACCCTGCCCGCCGACGTGGCCACCCGGCTGCACGTGGGCACGCTGCGGGTGTACACCAACGTTCAGAACCTGTTCACCATCACCAACTACACGGGCTACGACCCGGAAGTGGGCGCTTCCATCCGCCCGGGTGAGCCCCTGCTCTTTGGCTTCGACTGGGCGCGCTACCCCATGCAGCGCATTTACACCGCCGGCATCAACATCGGTTTTTAACCACTTCTAAAACCCACCAACCATGAAATTTAACACGCTCACCACAGCCTCGCTTTTGGCGGCAACCTTGCTGGCCAGCAGCTGCTCCAAGGACTTTCTGGACCGTCCGCCCCAGGGGCAAATCGTCATCGAGGAGTTCTACAAGACTCCGGCGGAACTGCGCATCGTCACGGCCGGCTTGTACTGCCGGCCCTGGTTTGAATTCAACTACCCTTTCATCGTGGACGTGGGCGAAACCATGAGCGGCAATGCCTTCGCCAGCTTCAACCCGCGCTTCGGCTACGTGAACCTGACGGTGCCCGAAGGCGAGGGCGGCATCCAGTACGGCTGGAGCGGCCTGTTCAACGTCGTGGCGCACTCCAACACGGTGGTCAACAACGTGGCGCGCTTCACGCCCGCTACGGTGCCGGCCGCCATCAAGAACGGCGCCGTGGCCGAAGCCCGGTTCATGCGCGCCACGGCGTACTTCTACCTGGTGCGCATCTGGGGCGCCGTGCCCATCATCACCGACAACAGCGCGCTGCTGGAGAATCCCATGGTGCCACGCAACACCGTGACCGACGTTTACCGGTTCATCATTGAGGACCTGACCTACGCCGCCGAGAACCTGCCCGCCACCGACACGCCGGGCCGCGTGACCAGCTGGGGCGCCAAGGGCATGCTGTCCAAAGTCTACCTCACCCGCGCGGGCATCGCCCAAAACGGAACCCGCCTGCAAGCCGACCTGGACAAGGCCCGCGACATGGCCGCCGACGTGGTGAACAACAGCAAGCTGACGCTGATGCCCAACTATTACGACTTGTTTCTGCGCAAAAACGAGAACAACCCGGAGAGCCTGTTTGCCCTGCAGTGGGTGTACAACGGCGGCTGGGGCTCGCAGAACAACATGCAGTCGTACCTGGCCCCCGACTCCCGCGTGACGGGCCTGGGCGACGGCTGGAACAACATCTCGCCTACCTACGACCTATACCAGAACTTCGAGGCCAACGGCGACAACGTGCGCCGCAAGGCCACCATGTTCCTGAACGCGGACGTCTACCCCGAGCTCACCACCCCCGCGCTGCCCAACGGCTACACCATGACGGCCACGCAGCCGGCGTTTAAGAAGTACGTGATTGGCGGCCCCACCGCCCCCGGCAACGACGGCCAGGTAGGTTCCCTGAACACGGACATCAACACCTACATCCTGCGCTTGTCCGACGTGTACCTGACGCACGCGGAGGCCATTCTGGGCAACAACGCCTCGACCACCGACGCCGCGGCCCTGGCCTCGTTCAACAAGGTGCGGACGCGCGCTGGCCTGACAGCGGCTACGTCCATCGACCAGATGTCCATGTTGCGGGAGCGCCGCTCCGAGTTTGGCATGGAAGGGCAGTTCTGGTTCGATTTGCTTCGCCTCAACGACTACAACCCCAGCGCCGCCATTGCCTACGTCAGCAAGCAGCACCGCAACACCTTCAACTACACGCCGGCCGCGGCGGTGAAAGTAACGGAGCCCGCCAACATCGTCACGGTAACGCCCACGGCCAACAGCTTCAAGCTGCCCTACCCCTTGGTGGAGCGCCAGACCAACCCGAAGTTGAGCGAGGAGCCGGTTCCCTACTACAAATAGCCTTAAGAACCAGTCTTAAGCTTTCCCCTCAACGCTTTTAATTATCATGAAAAAGACATTTGGCATTTTTCCGAAGGCTACCCTTCTGATGCTCTTCACCGGCCTGGCCTTCACGCAGACCTCCTGCGAGAAGGAAGACGCCGAGTTTAATCCCGACGGCCCTCCCACCATCAGCGGCATTCGGGCCTACCTGGCGGCGCCCAACGATTCCGTCCTGACCCGAGTGCGGCCGGGCACGGCCATCGTCATCCAGGGCAGCAAGCTGCGCAGCACCAAAGCGGTGCTGTTCGACGGCGTGCCCGGCACGTTCAACAGCGCGTTGTTTTCCGACGAGAGCATCGTCGTCAACATCCCAGCCGACCTCCCGTTCGCCAAAGTGAAACCCGAACTCTTCAACAAAATTCAGGTGATAACGGCCGGCGGCGAGCTGGTGTACGACTTCCCGGTGCTGGCGCCCGCGCCGGCGCTCACCAGTGCCTCGTACGAGTACCCCAGTCCCGGCCAGGACATCACCGTCGCGGGTAACTTCCTTTACCTGATTAAGAAGGTAACGGTCGGGAGCAACAACGTGGAAGTCACCGACTTCACGGGCAACGACGCCGGCACCGAGCTGCGGATTAAAGTGCCGCAGGGCGCGCAGCCCGGCCCCGTCACGGTGCAAACCCAGTTCGGCACCACCGCGTCCGTCTTCCGCCTGAACGATGCGGCCGGCACCTTGCTCAACTTCGACGGCGTGGGCGGCACGGCCACGGGCTCTACCATCAGCAACGACGCCGTGGCCTACCCCGGCGCCCGGGGCAACTACGCCCGCCTGACCGGCGACAACATCTCGGGCAATAACTGGGGGTACTCGGATGGCAAAAGGTCCATCTTCTCGGGAGCCTTCGACTGGCTGCCCGCCAGCGCCATGAGCGAGCCGGCGGCCAACTACGCGATGAAGTTCGAGATTTTCACGAAAGAGCCGCTGAGCACCGGGGTCATCTTCATTGGCCCGCCTCCCGGCGGCACCTGGAATTACATGTACCGCTACGAGCCTTGGAAAACCACGCCCAATTTCAAGACCACGGGGTGGACCACCGTTACTGTGCCCTTCAACCAGTTCAGGCTAAAAGCCAACGGGGCCGATGGCACCGGCGCCGGCGCCGCCACGGTCAATGACTTGCTGGGAGGCATCAACGAGGTGATTAAGTTCATGTACGTGAACGACACGAACACCCCGCTTGCCAAGCTCGACATTGCCATCGACAACATCCGGGTGGTAAAAATCATCAACTGAAGCAGTTCGGAGTGAGGATGGCGAAGCCCTCCGGGCGCGACCACGCGGCTCCCTGCCGCCAGTGATTCCGCTCTGAAACAGAGCAGTACTACGGCTGACTTCCAGTACCCACGTGGCTTCGTCAGAGGCCACGCGGCGAGAGAAGTCAGCCGTCTTATTGAAGGCCTGGCCGCTTTCTGCAGAACAACGCGGCTGACTTGCTTAACTCTCCATTTCCCTATGAAAAAACTATTTTACCTGCTGGCCGTGTGCCTGTTGCTGGGCCGTGGCGCGGCGGCGCAGGCCCCCGGCCGCGAGCGCCTGCTGATGGACTTTGACTGGCGCTTCGCTTACGGCCACGCCTTCGACCCCCAGCTGGACTTCAACCACGGCACGGGCTCTTTCTCCTACTATGCCAAAACCGGCTACGGCGACGGCGCCGCCGCGCCCGGCTTCGACGACCGCAGCTGGCGGCAGCTCGACCTGCCCCACGACTGGGCCGTGGAGGTGGGCTTCAGCCCCAAAGCCAGCCTGAGCCACGGCTTCAAGGCCATTGGCCGGCCCTTCCCCGAGAGCAGCGTGGGCTGGTACCGCAAGTCCTTCAAGGTGCCGGCCACTGACCTGGGCCGGCGCCTGGCGCTGGAATTCGATGGCGTGTTTCGCAACTCCCAGGTCTGGATAAACGGCCACCACCTGGGCACTGAGCCCAGCGGCTACAACGGATTTCAGTACGACATCTCGGACTACCTCAACTACGGCGGCGACAACGTGGTGGCCGTGCGCGTGGACGCCACCATGGAAGAAGGGTGGTTTTATGAAGGCGCTGGCATCTACCGGCACGTGTGGCTGAGCAAAACCGCGCCCGTGCACGTGGCCTACAACGGTACCTTCGTGAGCACCGCGCCCGCCGGGGCCGGGGCCGCCGTAACCGCCCGCACCACCCTTGTCAACGACGGCTCCACGGCCCAAACCGTGGAGGTAACCCAGGAAATAGTGGACGCCAGCGGCAAGACCGTGGCCAGCAGCCCCGCGCAGCGCGTGAGCCTGCGCGCCCTGGCCCGCCAGGAGTTGAGCACCACCGTGGCCCTGCCGCAGGCGCGGCTGTGGTCGCTGGACGACCCCTACCGCTACCAGCTGCGCACCCGGGTGAAACAGGGCGGGCAAGTAGCCGACCGCTACGACACCATGTTCGGCGTGCGCACCGTGCGCTTCGATGCCAACCAGGGCTTTTTCCTGAACGGCCAGCGCGTTGCGCTGCACGGCACCAACAACCACCAGGACCACGCCGGCGTGGGCGCCGCCCTCCCCGATGCCCTGCAGGACTTCCGCATTCGCACCCTCAAAGCCATGGGCGTGAATGCCTACCGCTGCTCGCACAACCCGCCCACGCCCGAGCTGCTGGAAGCCTGCGACCGGCTGGGCATGCTGGTGCTGGACGAAGTGCGCCTGCTGGGGTCCTCGGCCCTGCACCTGGCCGATGCCCGCCGCCTGATGGAGCGCGACCGCAACCACCCCAGCGTCATCGCCTGGTCGATGGGCAACGAGGAGTGGAGCGTGGAAGGCAACGAAACCGGCGCCCGCCTGGCCGCCGCCGCCCAGCGCCACGCCAAAACCCTGGACTCGACGCGCGCCGTCACGGTGGCCATCAGCGGCGGCTGGGGCAATGGCATCTCGACGGTGGTCGACGTGATGGGCTACAATTACATCGTGCACGGCAGCACCGACGCCCAGCACGCCAAGTTCCCCAACCAGGCCGGCATGGGCACCGAAGAAGGCGCCACCCACGCCACCCGCGGCATCTACCAGGTGGCACCCGGGCAGAGCTACGCCGTGGCCTACGACCGCAAGGGCCTGGGCAGCACCCTGCAAGAAGGCTGGCAGCACTACGCGGCGCGGCCCTACCTGGCGGGCATGTTCATCTGGACGGGCTTCGACTACCGGGGCGAGCCGTCGCCCTTCCAATGGCCGGCCAACGTGTCGTCGTTCGGCATGCTGGACCTGTGCGGCTTCCCCAAAGACAACGCCTACTACCTGCGCGCCTGGTGGGGCACCGAGCCCATTCTGCACCTGCTGCCCCACTGGAACTGGCCCGGCCGCGAAGGCCAGCCCGTGGAAGTGGTGGCCTACGGCAATTGCGACGAAGTAGAGCTCTACCTAAACAAGAAAAGCCTGGGCCGCCAGCCCATGCCCCGCAACGGCCACCTGAGCTGGCAGGTGCCGTACACTCCCGGCACGCTGGAAGCCGTGGGCTACCGCGCGGGCCAGAAAACCCTGACCGACGTGGTGCGCACCACCGGCCCCGCCACTGCGCTGGCCCTGGCGGCCGACCGCACCACGCTGAGCGCCAACCGCCAGGACGTGAGCGTGGTGACCGTGCGCCTGCAGGACAAAAACCAGCTGTTGATGCCCACCGCGGGCAACGACGTCAGCTTTGCCCTCAGCGGGCCCGGTAAAATCATTGGCGTGGGCAACGGCGACCCTACTTCCCTGGAAGCCGATAAGTTTCTGGAAACCATTCAGACGGTGCGCATCAGCAAGCTGGAAGAGCGGCCGGCCGAGAACCTGGCCCCCGAAAACCTGACGGCTTCGGTGGGAACCTGGGCGCCCGCCTACAGCACCCGCCCGCCCGACGTGATGCCCACCGCGCCGCAGCCCAAGGCCTACGTATACCGCGGCAGCTTTGAAGTGCCCGCGCTCGACCCGGCCGCGACCGTCACGTTTTTCTACCGCAGCCTCGGCCCCGAGCAGGCGCTGTACCTCAACGGCCAGCCGCTGGCCAGGAACTTGGCAGTCAGCAACAAGGCCGACTCTTTTGTGCTCGACAAGAAGGTTCTCAAAGTGGGCCGCAACGAGCTGATGGTGATGGCCACGCCCTTTGTGAAAAAGCACAGCTGGGAAAGCTTCAACACCGACCCCGGCCTGCTGCAAATCGTGACCCCCGCCGCGGCCTGGCACCGCAAGGCGTTCAACGGCCTGGCCCAGGTGCTGGTGCAAACCACCGGCGCTTCGGGCACGCTCACGCTCACGGCCACCGCGCCCGGCCTCAAGCCGGCCACGCTCAAGCTCACCGCTGACAAGGCGCGTTAAGACAGCGTTTTTGCAGGAATAAGGTTCGGCGCGGCCACCTTCACCCCTGCCGAGCAAGGCGCCTCACTCAGGCAAAAAAGACTGCGCTGAAATCAACCGAAACAGAAAGCCCCACTGCTGGTCGCAGTGGGGCTTTCTGTTTATAAGGGCTCTTGCTTGTGCTGGGGCTCCTGCCTCCGCTGGAGAAAGCCCCGAGCCGTAGGCGCTAGGCTGACGGGCCGCACCCCCGCACGCCGCCCCACCACCACCGCCAAGCTACTCCGCTGTTGCGGCCGACGCCGCGGTTTCCCGGGTATGGCGGTGCTGCTTGGCGTATTCCGACGGCGAGACGTTGTAAATTTTGTGGAAGGCTTTGCGGAAGTAATTATCGTCTTTGATGCCCACTTCCATGGCCACTTCCGAGACGCGCATCTGGGTTTGGGCCAGCAGCTGGGCGGCGCGTTTCATGCGCACGTCGCGGATGAACTCGACGGCCGTCTGGCCGCTAATGCTTTTGATGCGCCGATAGAAACCCGCTTGGCTCATGGCCATTTCCTTCACCAGCACCTGCACGTTGAAATCCGGGTGGTCGAGGTGCTGCTCCACCACGGCCATGGCGCGGGCCAGGAATTCGCGGTCGGCGTCGGCCACGACGATGTCGGTGGGTTCGAGCAGAATCTGGCGCTGGTAAAACTCGTGCAGCTTGCGCCGGTTGCGCAGCAGCGCAGCCACCTTGGCTTGCAGCAAAATGGGGTTGAAGGGCTTGCTCACGTACTCGTCGGCGCCCATGCCCAGCCCTTCCAGCTCGTGGGTTTCGGCGGTGCGGGCCGTGAGCAGCAGCACGGGGATGTGCGCCGTGTTGGGGTGCTGCTTCAGGCGCTGGCACAGCTCCAGGCCGTCGCTGCGCGGCATCATCACGTCGCTCAGTATCAGGTCCGGCAACTGGCGCAGGGCCGCGTCCCAGCCCGCCAGGCCGTCCTCGGCCGTGACCACCTCGTAGTCGGCCGCGAAGAGCTGCTCCAGGTACTGGCGCACCTCGTCGTTGTCTTCCACCAGCAGCAAGCGCGGCGCCCGGGCCGCGGCCGCCGCGGCGCCGGCCAGCGGCAGCAACGCGCTTTCCTCCAACGCCGTTTCCGGCTCCGGCGGGGCCGATTGCTCGTCGGGTTCGGGCTCGTACAGGTCGCCGGGGCGCAGGTGCTGGCGGCCAAAGGGCAGGCGCAGCTCAAAGGTGGTGCCGCGCCCTTCGGCCGAGGCCACGGTCAGGCGCCCCCCGTGCCGCTCGGCGAACTGCTTGGCCAGCGAGAGGCCAATGCCCGTGCCCGTCATGCGCAAGGTATTGGTGTGCGAAGCCTGGTAATACGGGTCGAAAATGTGGTCCAGCTCCTGGGGTTTGATGCCCACGCCCGTGTCACTGATGTACACTTTCAGGTAGTTGCCCACCAGCTTGTTGTCCTCGCCGTACTCGGCCTCGCCGCCGGGGTTGCCCACCACGGTGGCCGTGAAGGCCACCCGCCCTTTGTGGCGGGTGTATTTGAAAGCGTTGGCCAGCAGGTTGGTGAGAATGATTTCCAGCTTGCTGCGGTCGAAGTACAGCCGCACCGGCTCGGCGGGCAAGTCGAGTTGGTACTCCACCTGCCGCTCCTCGGCCTTGTGCCGGAACATGGCGTGCGTGTCGCGCAGGAATTCCACCACGTCGGCGCGGGCGGCGCGCAGGGGCACGTTGCCCGTTTCCACCTTGCGGAAGTCCAGCAGCTCGTTTACCAAGTCGAGCAGCTTGCGCGTTTGCTTGTGCATGAGCTGCACCTTGTCGCGCAGGTTGGCCACGGGCCCCGGGCTGCTCATGATTTCCTCCATCGGCCCGAGTATCAGCGTGAGCGGCGTGCGCAACTCGTGCGAAACGTTGGTGAAGAAGCCCAGCTTGAGGTTGGTCAGCTCCTTTTCTTTTTCGGTCTGGTACTGCTCCAAATGCAGCTTGTTCCGCAGCTCCTGCTGCGACATTTCCACGCGCCGGTACACGGCCACGCCGGCCAGGGCAATGGCCCCGTAGAGCAGGTAGGCCCAGCCGGTTTTCCACCAGGGCGCCCGCACGTCGAACTGCAGCGAGCGCACCTCTTCCGACCATTTTCCTTCGCCGTTGCTCGCTTTCACCAAAAAGGCGTAGCGGCCGGGCGCCAGGTTGGCAAAGTTGGCCGTGCGCTGGCCCGCCGGCGGGTACACCCAGTCGTTGTTGTAGCCCTCCAACCGGTAAGCGTAGCGGTTTTTCTGGGAGTTAGCGTAGTTCAGCGCCACGAACTCCACCGAAAAATCGTTCTGCGAAGCCTCAATGGTCACGGTTTGGGGTTCCGACAAGGGCTTGGGCAGCAAGATGCGGCCGTTGAAGGGCTTGCCCACGGCCACGGGCTGGTTGGCAATGCGCAGGCCGGTAATCTGCACCACCGGCGCAAACCGGTTGGGCTGAATGGCGTGCGGCTGGAAGTAGCTAACGCCGTTGATGCCCCCGAAATACAGCGTGCCGTCCTGCGCGCGGGCCGCCGAGGCAATCTTAAACGAGTTGCTTTGCAGCCCGTCGGCCACGTCGTAGCGCAGGTAGTGGCGGCTGGCGGGCGTGAAGCGGTACAGCCCCGACCCGCCTATCCACAGGTTGCCCTCGTCGTCGCCCAAAATGCTCTCCACGTCGCTCTCGGGCAGGTACTGGGCGTAGCTGCGCACCACTTCCTGGCCGCGGGCATCGGTGGTGAGCTGGTGCAGGCCGCCCCCGATGGTGCCAATCCAGAGGGTGCCCTGGCGGTCGAGCAGCAAGGGCCACACGTAGTTCACGCGCAGGCCCTGCCGCCCGGCGGTGTGCCGGAACTGCTTGAGCAGCACCAGCGAGTCGGCCGTGACGCGTAGCTTCAGCAGGCCCTGGTCCATGGTGCTGGCCCAGAGCACGTCCTGCCGCTTGTCGTACAGCAGAAACGTGAAGTTGTTGGTGGGCAGGTTGCTGTTGGTGGTGCGGTAGTTGCGCAGCAGCTTGCCGTCCGGGCTGAGGCGAACCAGCCCGCGGCCGGAGTACATGGTGCCCACCCAGAGGCTGCCAAACCGGTCTTCGGCCAGGCTTTCGATGTTGGTGTGGGCCAGGGACACGCCGCCCGCCAGCGTGTCGTGGGTCACGAGGACGTCGCGCCCCCCGCGCCGGGTCAGGCTTATCAGGCCGGGCCCGCGGGCGCCGAACCACAGCGTCCCGTTGCTGGCCTTGAGGATGGGGGCCACGTCCACGGCCTCGGTGTTGCCGGCGCCGTTCTGGCTGAAATAGTTGCGGTACGTTTTGCGGACCAGGTCGTACGCGGCGATGCCGTTGCGCGTGCCCATCCACAGCAGGTTGGTGCCTTCTTCCCGGTACACGGAGTTGACGTAGTTGTTGGGCAGGGTGGCCCCGGCCGAAAGCTGGCGGCGCAGCTGCCCAAAGGGCTTCTGGTACAGGTCGACTTTGTTGAGCCCGCCGGCCGTGGTGCCCACCCACACGATGTGGTTGCGGTCTTCCAGCAGCTGGTGAATGCGCTCGGAGTTCACGCTGTGCTGCTCGCCCTCCTGCGGCAGGAGCAGCGCCGGCGGGGCCGCCCGCAGCGGGGCCGCATTGCCCGCCAACGTGCCGGCATCCCACACGTAAAGCCCGAACATGCTGCCCACCCACAAGCGGCCAAAAGAGTCGAGCAGCAGCGCCTGCAGCTGCGGAAATACGTACGGCAGCGGGTGGGCGCCGAGCTCGCGCACGGTGCGGCGGTTGGCGCCGCTCACCCACAGCACCTGGTGGTCGGCGGCTATCCACAAGTCGCCGCGCCAGTCCACGTGGACCCGCGCGATGCGCGCCGTGAGCGGGGTGGCCTCGGCCGTCAGGTCCCGGCTTTCGGGCCGAATCACGCGCAAGCCGGCGTTGGTGGTGCCCACCCATATTTTGCCTTCCGCGTCGGCGGCCAGGGCCGTGACCCGGTAGTGTTGGGCAGGGGCTTCGGCGGGCGGCGGCACCTGGCGCAGGCTGCTCAGCCGGCCCTGGCCGTCGAAGCCCAGCACAAAGAGGCCCTCCTCCGCGGTGCCCACCCAAAGGCGGCCCGTCCGGTCGGACGCAAGGGCCGAGATTTCGCACAGCGCCAAGCGCCGCATCAGCGGGCGGAAAGGGGGCGCCACCTGGCTTTCGTCGTAGGTCAGCAGCCGGTCCCCCGCGGGGTCGTAGAGGCCCAGCCCGGTGTGCTCGGTGCCCACCCACACGCGGCCGTCGGGCAGGGCCGCCAAGGTCTTGATGCGGTTGCCGGAAATGCCGTTGCGCGCGTTGATGGGCAGGGTGTACTGTTTGAGGCCGTAGCCGTCGTAGCGGTCGAGGCCGCGGTGGGTGCCCACCCAAATGAAACCCGCCCGGTCTTGGGCCACCGCAATGGCGTCGCTGTGCGAGAGGCCCTGGTCCACGGTCAGGTGGTCGAACCGAAAATCCCGGGGCGCCAGCACCTGGCCGGGGCCCCGCAGGGGCACGGCCAGCGCCAGCAGCAGGCCCAGGAGCCCGGCGGGAGTAATTATACGTTTCAGGGAAGGGAGCAAGTGCACGGGTGGGAAAGCAGAGGCTTGGGTGGAGCGGCGGGGCTTCCGCCGGACAATCGAATTGGCAGCAAGGCGCTGGGCCGCCGCCGCGGGAAGCGTCGAAAATAACAGGTTGAGGGAAATTTCCATGCCCCATCCATTGGTGATTTGGCAGTAAAAGCCGCGCTTACTCAGAATTTGCCACCTGTTTTTGCTTAAAATGCCCTGCTGAGGGCGGTTGCCCACCCAGTACTTTTGGCCTGCTGCTTCATCAAAAATTCCCAATTAGACAGCAGCTTTCGGTTGCGTCGATTCTGCAACGAAACGCTCGCTTGGGCTAACACTCAATTTTTTCACAACCAAGCGAGCCTTTCCGCAACCGTTTCCGGCAACCAAGAGCCCATCCACTCTTACTCTACTAGGTAACTCAATGAAATAACGAACGTGCGGCGCCAGCCGAACCAATGAAAACGTGGCTTTATGCTCCCCGGCGTTGTGAGTGCGCCGGCCCGGGCTTTGATAACAAGCGTTTTTCTTGTCCGGTACTGGTGGGAACATGTCGGGCAGGTGGCCGGCTGGTGCTGTGCGTTTGTGAGTTGCGGGCCCAGGCCCCAGCCAAGTGACACTGGATTGACTCGTTCTTAAGCGGCTGGTGCCCTTTCAGTAGCAATTGTTGGAGCGGCCTGTCAAACGGCATTTGCATTAATTGCTTCTTGCCGCTGATAGGCGACCATGCCTTGCGGCAACCCTGCCTGCAACCGGCGTTTGGAAAGGACCGGGGTTGCTGCGGGGCTTTACGCGGTACTTTGGTTCCTGCCGAACGCCCCGCCGGTAGAAAACAAACAAGCAAAAACGACTATGTTCCGGCGGCGCCGTGCCCACGGGGTGGCTCCCGCCGGAGCCAAACAAGCCACCAGCTTCTGTGCTGTCCCATTTATCTTCCCACCCATGACCTTGCTTCGACTCGCCGCGCCGGCCCTGTGGCTGGCCAGCCTCTGCGCGGCGGCCCAGTCGGCCACGCCCCCGACCAGCCCGCCGCCCGCCGCCCAGGACGCCCGCTCGCGCTTCGACCCGACGGTGCGCCCGCCCGACCCGCTGCTCACCAACGTGCCCAACCGCGCGGCCCAAAGCCTGGACGGGACGTGGCGCTGCATCATCGACCCCATGGAAAACGGGTACTACAGCTACCGCTACGTGCCCTCGCCCAACGGCTACTTCCGCAACCAGCAGCCCCAGAACAAGAGCGAGCTGGTGGAGTACAACTTCGACACGGCCGAGCAGCTGCGCGTGCCCGGCGACTGGAACACCCAGCAGGAAAAACTGTTTTTCTACGAGGGCACGATTTGGTACAAGAAGAATTTTACTGCCCGGAAAACGCCCAGGAAACGGCAGTTTCTGTACTTCGGCGCCGCCAACTACGACGCCAAGGTGTACCTCAACGGCCAGCTGCTGGGCGGGCACGTGGGCGGGTTCACGCCCTTCAACTTCGACGTGACCGACGAGGTGAAGGACGGCGACAACTTCGTGATTGTGAAGGTGGACAACACCCGCCACCGCACCGACATCCCGACCAACAACAGCGACTGGTGGAACTTCGGCGGCCTCACCCGCTCGGTGAAGCTCGTCGAAACCCCCGAAACCTTCGTGCGCGAAGCCGTGGTGCAGCTCAAGAAAGGCAGCGCCGACGAGCTCGACGGCTGGGTGCAGCTCGACGGGCCCCAGCGCGGGCAGCCCGTGACGGTGGCCATCCCGGAAGCCCGGTTCTCGACCACCGTGACGCCCAACGCCGAGGGCTACGCCAAAGTGACCGGCCGGGTGAAGCGGCTGGAGCGCTGGGCCCCCGAGCACCCGCGCCGCTACTTGGTGCGCGTGAGCAGCGGCCGCGACGTGTACCAGGACTCCATTGGCTTCCGCACCATCGAAACCCGCGGCCCGGACATCCTCCTCAACGGCCAGTCGGTGTACCTGCGCGGCATCTGCCTCCACGAAGTGGCCCCCCAAACGGGCGGCCGCATCACCACCCTGGAAGAGAGCCGCACCTTGCTGCGCTGGGCCAAGGAGCTGAACTGCAACTTCGTGCGCCTGGCCCACTACCCGCACAACGAGGACATGGTGCGCGAGGCCGAGCGCCTGGGCATCCTGGTGTGGTCGGAAATTCCGGTGTACTGGACCATTGAGTGGGAAAACCCCGCCGTGCTGGCCAACGCCCAGCAGCAGCTCACCGAAATGATTACCCGCGACCGCAACCGGGCGTCCATCCTGCTCTGGTCGGTGGCCAACGAAACGCCGCCCGGCGGCCCGCGTCAGGCTTTCCTGACTTCGTTGGTGCGCACGGCCCGCGCCCTCGACCCCAGCCGCCTGATTACGGGCGCGCTGGAAATCCACACCTCGGCCGCCGGCGAGCGCACCGTGGACGACCCCCTGGGCCAGGAGCTGGACGTGCTGGGCGTAAACAACTACTGCGGCTGGTACTACGGCGCGCCGGAATCCTGCGGCGACGTGCGCTGGAAAACCGTGTACAACAAGCCCATGATACTGAGCGAGTTTGGCGGCGATGCCCTGCAAGGCCGCCACGGCCCCGCCGACGAGCGCTGGACCGAGGAATACCAGGACGCGGTGTTCAAAAACAACCTGGCGATGATGGACAAGATTCCGTTTCTGCGCGGGGCCTCGCCCTGGATTCTGATGGATTTCCACTCGGCCCGCCGGCCCTTGCCGGGCGTGCAGGATTTTTACAACCGCAAGGGGCTCGTTTCGGAGCGGGGCATCAAGAAGTTAGCATTCGGCACCTTGCAGGCGTACTACGCGCGCAAAAAACAGGAGGCCGCCCCCACCGGCAAAACAACTTCCAAAAGCGCGCCTTCCAAAAGCACGTCGCGCGCTGCGGGTGCTGCGGGCGGCGCGGCGGGTGGGCACTAGCCGACAAGGGCTTCGTGCGGTAAGCGTTACACCCGGGCCCCAACAAAAAGTGCGTTCTGCCAAGCGCCGCCGAGGCATCTTGCACGTGGCGGTAATCCATGCGTTGGCTGGCTAACCTTCGATTCAACGGAGCTAGCGAGGGGCCTCAGCGGGGCTCGGCAGAACGGTTAAATTGGGTGGTTTCTAAAGTTTTTTCGATTTCGTTTCTCGTTTTTCTGCCCGTGTCAATGTTCCGATTACGTTCCTTCTGCTTTTTGGCCGCGCTCCTCGGAGCGGGCCCGTTGCTGGCCCAGCCCACCCCTTCCGAATGGGAAAACCCGGAAGTATTTGAGCAGCGCAAGGAGAAGCCGCACGCCAGCTTCATGGTGTACGAACGCGCCGCCGACGCCCTAGCCAACAATTATCAGCAGTCGCCTTACTTCCAGTCGCTCAACGGCCCCTGGAAATTCAACTACGTGGCTCGGCCTGCCCAGCGCCCGGTGGATTTCCAGCAGCCGGGCTTCGACGACAAAGCCTGGCAAACCATTGCCGTTCCTTCCAACTGGGAGCTAAAAGGCTTTGGCACGCCGATTTACACCAACATCGTTTACCCATTCCCCAAGAATCCGCCCTTCATCGACGGGCGCGACAACCCGGTGGGCAGCTACCGGCGCACCTTTACCGTGCCCGCCGGCTGGGCGGGGCGCGAGGTGCTGCTCAACTTTGGCTCCATCTCGGGCTGCGCGTTTGTGTTCGTCAACGGCCAGCGCGTGGGCATGAGCAAGGTGGCCAAGTCGCCCGCCGAGTTCGACATCACCCAATACCTCAAGCCGGGCGAAAACACGCTGGCCGTGCAGGTAATGCGCTGGCACGACGGCAGCTACCTCGAAGACCAGGACTTCTGGCGGGTGTCGGGCCTCGACCGCGACGTGTACCTCTACAGCCTGCCCAAGCAAACCGTGTGGGACTTTTTCACCCACGCCGACCTCGACCCGAGCTACAAAAACGGCCAATTTAGCGCCGACGTCACGCTGCGCAACTTCGCGGCCGCTGCCGGCCAGCCCGGCCGCCTGACCGTGGAAGTCCTGGACCCCAGCGGCAAAACCGTGCTCCGCCAGCAGCAGCCCGTGGGCGCGCTGCCGGCCAGCGGCACCCAGGTGGTGAGCCTGCACGGCACGGTGAAAAACGTGCAAGCCTGGAGCGCCGAAATTCCCGTGCTTTACCGCTGCCGCCTCACCTTGGCCGACCCGCAGGGCAAGCCGTTGGCCATCACGGGCTGCCAAATCGGCTTCCGCAAGGTTGAAATCAAGAACGCTCAGCTGCTGGTAAACGGCCAGCCCATCGAAGTGCATGGGGTGAACCGCCACGAGTGGGAGCCCACCACCGGCCGGGTGGTAACCGAGGCCGGCATGCGCCAGGACCTGGCCCTGATGAAGAAGTTCAACATCAACGCCGTGCGCACCAGCCACTACCCCAACGACGAGCGGTGGTACCAGCTCTGCAACGAGTACGGCATGTACCTGGTCGACGAGGCCAACATCGAAAGCCACCACATGGGCGCCATGTGGCAGGGCCGCTTCGACACCTTGCGCCACGTGGCCTACCTGCCGGCCTGGGCGCCCGCGCACCAAGACCGCATCGAGCGGATGATGGAGCGCGACAAAAACCACCCTTCCGTCATCCTGTGGAGCATGGGCAACGAGTGCGGCAATGGGCCCGTGTTCCACCAAGCGTACAAGTGGCTCAAGCAGCGCGACCCCAGCCGCCCGGTGCTGTTTGAGCAGGCCGGCGAACAGGAAAACACCGACATCGTGAGCCCCATGTACCCCGGCATGGGCTCGATGCGCGCCTACGCCAACGCCAAGAACGTGAAGCGGCCGTACATCATGTGCGAATACGCGCACTCCATGGGCAACGGCCAGGGCAACTTCCCGGAGTATTGGGACCTGATTCGGAGCAAGCCGCACATGCAGGGCGGCTTCATCTGGGACTGGGTCGACCAAGGCTTAGCGGCTACCGACAACGGCCTGCCCTACTTTGCCTACGGCGGCGACCTGGGCGGCTACAACCGCTGGAACGACGAAAACGGCTGCGCCGATGGCCTGGTGTCGTCGGACCGGCGCCCGCATCCGGGGTTGTGGGAAGTGAAAAAAGGCTACCAAGACATCCGCTTCAGCGCAGCGCAACCCGCCACGGGCCGCATCACGGTGCACAACGGATTCACGTTCAACACCCTGGCCGGCTACACCTTCCACTGGGAGCTCCAGAAAAACGGTCAAACGGTGAAAACCGGCACCTTTGCCCTCAGCAAGCTGAAGCCGCGCCAGCAGCAAGAGGTAAAGCTTCCCCTACCGACCATGCCACCGGCGCCGGGCAACGAGTACGTGCTCAACGTATTTGCCCAAACCAACACCGCCGCGCCGCTGGTGCCTGCCAAGCACGAAGTCGCCCGCGAGCAATTCCTGCTCACCCCAGCCAGCAGCTACTTTGGCAAGCCGGCCGTGGCCACCAGCCGCTTGCAAGTGAAGCGCGAAGGCGACAAGCTGACCTTTTCGGCCGGCGAAGTCCGGGGAGAATTCAACACCGCCCAAGGCCGGCTGACCAGCTACCAGATGCGTGACAAGTGGCTGTTCAACCAATACCCCGAGCCCTACTTCTGGCGCGCCCCCACCGACAACGACTTCGGCAGCAACATGCCCCAGACAATGGGGGTGTGGCGCACGGCGCACGCGTCCCGCAAGGTGCAGCAAGTCACGGTGGGCGAAGAATCGGCCGCCGGCCTGCCCATCAAGGTCAAGTACCTGCTTACCGACATCGACGTGCCCTACACCGTGGACTACCTCATTGCCCCCGACGGAGCCGTGCAAGTGACCGCCGCCATTGACATGACCGGCAAGTCCCTGCCCGAAATGCCGCGCTTTGGCATGCGCCTGGAGCTGTCCGGCCGCTACCAACTCCTCGGCTACTACGGCCGCGGGCCCTGGGAAAATTACGCCGACCGCAACTCCGCGGCCTTCCTCGGCGTGTACCGTGACACGGTGCGCAACCAGTTTGCCAACACCTACATCAGGCCGCAGGAAAGCGGCTACCACACCGACGTGCGCTGGCTCACCCTGACCAACGCCACCGGCCAGGGCCTGCGCGTGGAAGGACTGCAACCCCTCAGCTTCAGCGCGCTCGACGTGCGCACCGAGGAGCTAGACCCCGGCCTCACGAAAAAACAGCAGCACACCACCAACGTGAAGCGCCACGAGCGGGTGTTCCTCAACGTCGACCTGAAGCAGCGCGGCGTGGGCGGCGACAATAGCTGGGGCGCCCTCCCGCACGACCCGTACCGCCTGCTCGACAAGCAGTACAGCTACAGCTACACCCTGCGGCTGGTAGACGAGCAGCAGGCTCCTCAGCCGTAAGTTACCTCCGGCTGGCGGTTGGCTTCAGGTTCTTTTCGCGCTGGGAACGCCAGCCTTCAATAGGGCGCTAGGCGAGGAAGCCCAAAAAACCCTGGCCAAGCCAACGTTAGTCCTAACGGTTCGTCTACAGTTAGTCCTAACGGCTCGTCTACAGCAAGTCCCCTACCTCACGCACGCCTACCGGACGCGCCACCGTGAAGCCCTCGCCGAACTCAACGCCGATAATGTGACCGAACTCCCGGGCCCGAGCCTCCATAAACCGGCCAAACTCCTGGCTGGACAGATAGGTCTGCGGGGCGTCGAGGTCGGGATTGAAGAACTGGGTTTTGAAAGCCTGAATGGCCTCCCACTTCTTGGCCCAATGCGGGGTAATGTCGACCACAAAGGCGGGCGGCAGCTGCCGGTCCTGGATGTAATGGTACACGTTTTTGGGGCGCCAGGCAGCCTGGAGCTTGCCGTCGGGTCCCAGGGTTTCAATCATGCGCAGGCCCGCCAAAAAGCAGGCATCGATGGCCAACTGAGCAGCTCGCCCGTGGTCGGGGTGCCGGTCCGAAACGGCGTTGGCCAGTACCACGTCGGGCTGGTAGCGACGAATCGCAGCAATGAGCGGCAATTGGCGTTCCCGGTCGTTGCGGAAAAAGCCATCGGGCAAGCCCAGGTTCTCGCGGACATCAATGCCCAAAATCTTGCAGGAAGCCGCGGCTTCGGCGGCCCGAATGGCCGGCGTGCCGCGGGTGCCCAGCTCGCCCCGCGTGAAGTCGATAATGCCAACCTTCTTGCCGGCCGCCATGCTGGCCAGTAGCGTGCCGGTGCAGGACATTTCTACGTCGTCGGGGTGGGCGCCAAGGGCGAGAACATCAAGTTTCATAGCGGGGCGGGTGTAATGATATGGAACAGAAAAAACGTCCTGCCGAGCGCAGCCGCAGCATCGCTGCCTGGCATCCGGTCACACTCAGCTCGCGAAGCATCTCATCGCCGCTGAACAAAATGGGGTGGTTTGATAAGATGCTTCGCGAGCCCAGGATGACAAATGCAGCAGGTGTGAGGCCTTCGCCCCTCTCAGCAGAATGATGGGGATATAGGCAAGAACGACTACTTAATCCGCAGCCGCTTGCCGGGTTGCAAGGTTCTCACGCCAGGGTTAAGCTTTTTCAGTGTACTCAAGCCAACGCCGTACTTCTCGGCCACTTCCGACAGGGTATCGCCCGAGCGCACCTTGTGCGTCACCACTTGCCGGGCCCGCGACGGTGCGCTCTTGCTACTGCTGCTTCGGCTGCTACTTCGGCTCCCGCTGCTGCGGCTACGGCTCAGGGCGCGACTGTAGTAGTTGAACAGTTGAGAAGTGATGGTGAAGTTATCTTTCCGCAGCTTATAGCCCGGAAAGTCGTACATCAGGGCCGGGTTTATGGGGTTGCCTTGGTAGCGCACTTCAAAGTGCAGGTGCGAGCCGGAGCTACGGCCCGTGCTGCCCCCGTAGCCCAAAATTTGGCCAGCTTTCACGAAGGTCCCCACGGTTACGAGGGTCTTGCTCATGTGGCCATAAATGGTTTCCAGGCCATTGTAGTGGCGCACGAGCACGTAGTTGCCGTAGCCGCCGCCGTCCCAGGCGCTGATGCGCACCACGCCATCGTAGGCCGACTTCACGGAGTCGCCCGTTTCCAAGTCCAGGTCCATGCCGTAGTGCCAGCGGTAGCCGCGGAAAGCAAATCCTGACGTGACGGGGGTAGACACCAACGGCATTTTGGCGTAGCGCTGCCGCGGCGGGTCCACCAGCTTCAGCTTGAGCGAGTCGCGGTAAGTGCGGCCGTCCACTCGGTACGGGTTCACGCTGTGCGTGTCCCAGATGGAATAATAGCCCGCCACTTTCACCCACGACGAGTCAATGAGCACTTCCTCCGACATCTCCACAATCTCCTGTCCGCCCTCGTTCAGGCGGGAGGTGTCTTCGCTCACAATGCTGAGCTTTTTGGCCGGATTGAAAAAGATGGACTTCGCGGCGTCGGAGTTGTCGTCCGGCAGCTCCTGGGTTTCGATTACGGTGGTGGTGTCGGGCCGGACGTAGCGCATCTTGGGCGTTTTCACCCGAAAGAAGTCCGATTTACCGGTGGTGGAGCCCGCCTTGGCTTTGGTACGGGGCGCTTTGCGGCGCTGAGCCAACGCCGGATTTAGCCCCGCCAATAGCAGCAGTAGCGACAGCAATAGCAGAGCCGGCCGCCAAAAAGTTATTCTTAGGAAAGTCAAAAGCAAATAGAAAAAGGCAATCGGCGCAGCGGTATTCCCTGCGCCGACGTGCCGTTTGGTCTAAACAAAGCGTGTTAGAAAAAACGAACCACAAAGCTCGTCTTTTCTAACACGTCATCACTAACTCGATAAAGTAAAATTTAGTGTATGCCCAGCGCAGCCAGGTAGCGCTCGGCGTCCAGGGCGGCCATGCAGCCGGAGCCCGCAGCCGTCACGGCTTGCCGGTAGGTGTAGTCTTGCACATCGCCGCAGGCAAATACGCCGTCGATGTTGGTCTTGCTGCTGCCGGGGATGGTTTTCAGGTAGCCCTGCTCGTCGTGATGCAGGTAGGGCTGGAAAATTTTGGAGTTTGGTTCGTGCCCGATGGCCACAAAGAAGCCTGTCAGCGCAATTTCGCGAGTCTCGTGCGTGAGCAGGTTTTTCACGCGCACGCCTTCCACGCTGTGCTCACCCAAGATTTCATCGGTCACCGTGTCGAAGAGCACTTCAATCTTGGGGTTATCGAGCACGCGCTTTTGCATGATTTTCGAGGCTTTCATCTCGCTCTTGCGCACAATCATGGTCACCTTGCTCGCCAGGTTGGCCAAGTACGTGGCTTCCTCGGCGGCCGTGTCACCGGCACCCACAATGGCCACTTCCTGCCCACGGTAGAAGAACCCGTCGCACACCGCGCAAGCCGATACACCCGAGCCGTTCAATTTGGCCTCCGAAGGCAGCCCCAGCCACTTGGCCGAAGCACCCGTAGCAATAATCACAGCATCGGCAGTCAGTTCAATAGTCTCGTCGATGGTCACCTTACGCGGCGTCACCGAAAAGTCCACTGAAGTCGCGATGCCATAGCGAATGTCCGTGCCGAAGCGGGAAGCCTGCTTTTTGAGGTCTTCCATCATCTGAGGACCGTTCACGCCATCGGCGTAACCAGGGAAATTCTCCACGTCGTTGGTAATGGTCAACTGCCCACCGGGCTGCAAACCCATGTACATCACCGGCGCCATGTTAGCCCGGGCAGCGTAAATGGCGGCAGTGTAACCGGCGGGGCCGGAGCCTATAATCAGGCATTTGATGTGTTCAGACATGTTCAATAAGTGGCGCGAAACGTCATTTCACGCATCGATAAATTAAGATGGCCGGCGCGGCGATTGGCAACGTCAACGCCTGCTCACAAGATGGAGCAACCCGGTAGACGCCAACAAGCGCAAAACCGTACAAAAAACCCCAACCTAATGGTCGGGGTTTTTCGTTCTGCAAAACTAATCGATTAGCCGAGATAAGGCTTCAGCGCTTTCGAACGCGACGTGTGCCGCAGACGACGAATGGCCTTCTCCTTAATCTGGCGCACGCGCTCGCGGGTCAGGTTAAACTTTTCGCCAATTTCTTCCAGCGTCAGCGCCGCTTCACCATTCAGGCCGAAGTACAGCGTGATAACGTCGGCCTCGCGCTTGGTGAGCGTGCTCAGGGCGCGCTGCACCTCCTTGCGGAGCGAGTCGTTCATCAGGGCCATGTCCGGCGACTCTTCGTCCTCGTTTTCGAGTACGTCGAGCAAACGGTTTTCCTCGCCCTGTACGAAAGGAGCATCCACTGATACGTGGCGGCCCGAGATTTTCAAGGTGTCTACCACTTCGGAAGTGGTCAACTCAAGCACCTCGGCAATTTCTTCTGGCGAAGGCTCACGCTCGAACTTCTGCTCCAGTTCCGAGAAGGATTTGCTGATTTTGTTCAGCGAACCGACGCGGTTCAGGGGCAGACGTACAATGCGGCTCTGCTCGGCCAAGGCCTGCAGGATGGACTGACGAATCCACCACACAGCGTAGGAAATGAATTTAAAACCACGGGTTTCGTCAAAGCGCTTAGCGGCTTTGATGAGGCCAAGATTACCCTCGTTGATGAGGTCACCCAGCGAAAGGCCTTGGTTCTGGTATTGCTTAGCCACCGACACCACGAAGCGCAGGTTGGCTTTGGTCAACTTCTCAAGTGCTTGTTGGTCCCCGTCGCGGATACGCTGCGCGAGCGTCACCTCCTCGTCGGGCGTGAGCAAATCAACCTTGCCAATCTCCTGGAGGTACTTGTCCAGCGACTGGCTTTCGCGGTTGGTAATCTGCTTACTAATTTTTAGCTGTCTCATGGGACTAGGTAAGAACGATATCTGATGGGGTTATACGTAAGAAAAAGCCGCCCGGCCAGTCCCTAAGTCAGAGGAAGCCAACAGGCTCCCCCTGACATTAGTTCGGGGCCTTTCGGTCAAGTTACGCTTTAGCTTCGCCGTTGCTGGCGGCTGCAGCTTCGGGCTTCGGCAGCAACACCTTGCGCGAGAGCCGGTACTTGCCGGTCTTCTTGTCGATTTCCACCAGTTTCACGTCGATGTCCTGCCCTACTTCCAACAAGCCTTCCAGAGTCTGAATCCGCTCGTGCGTCACTTCCGAGATGTGCAGCAGGCCGTCTTTGCCCGGCATAATTTCCACGAAAGCGCCGTAGGGCTGAATGCTGCGCACCTTGCCTTTGTAGGTTTCGCCCACTTCCGGCTGGGCCGCGATGGCCCGGATGCGGTCGATGGCGCCCTGCATGTCCTCTTGGTTGGAGGCGTAAATGCTCACGTGGCCCTTCTCGTCCTTCTCCTCGATGATAACCGTGGCGTTGGTGTCCTTCTGAATCTGCTGAATAACCTTGCCGCCCGGTCCGATTACCGCACCAATAAACTCTTTGTCGATGAGCATCTTGTGCGAGCGAGGCGTGTGAGGCTTCAACTCGGGCGCCGGGGCCGAAATCGTCTTGGCCATTTCGGCAAGAATGTGCAAACGGCCCTCCCGAGCTTGGTGCAGCGCGGCCGTCAGAATCTCATTGCTCAAGCCCTGGATTTTGATGTCCATCTGGCAAGCGCAAATGCCTTTCTCCGTGCCGGTCACCTTAAAGTCCATGTCACCGAGGTGGTCCTCGTCGCCAAGAATGTCGCTCAACACGGCGTACTCACCGGTTTCCTTATCTTGTACCAGACCCATGGCGATACCGGCCACAGCAGCCGAAATCTTCACGCCCGCATCCATCAGCGCCAGCGAGCCGGCGCACACCGTAGCCATCGAGCTGGAGCCGTTCGACTCCAGAATGTCTGACACGATGCGGATGGTGTAAGGGTTTTCTTCTTCGGGCGGCAGCACCTGGCGAAGCGAGCGCAGGGCCAAGTTGCCGTGTCCGATTTCGCGGCGGCCAGCGCCACGGTTGGGCTTCACCTCACCAGTCGAGAAACCGGGGAAGTTGTAGTGCAGCATGAACTTCGAGTAGCCCTTGGTCAGCGGCTGGTCGATGATTTGCTCATCGAGCTTCGTGCCCAAAGTGGCCGTGGTCAAGCTCTGGGTTTCGCCGCGGGTGAAGATGGCCGAGCCGTGAGCGCCAGGCAGGTAGTTGATTTCCGACCAAATGGGGCGGATTTCGGTGAGCTGGCGGCCGTCTAGGCGCACCCTTTCCTTCACCATCATGTCGCGGATGGCTTTCTTCTCAGCCGAGCCATAGTAGCGGCTGAACATCTTCATGTCCAACTCGGGCTGTTCGGCCACGAGTTTGTCCAGAAATGCTTTTTTCACACCAGAGAAGCCTTCTTTGCGACCGGCTTTGCTGGTGTTGCCACCACGGGCCACGTCGTAAGCACCTTGATAGACGCCATCGTGAATGAGCTTTTTCAGCGCTTCGTTCTCCTCGTACTTGGGATACTCGCGGGGCTGCGATTCTGGCGTGCGGCCAACGGCCTCCGCCAATTCTTTTTGCAGCTGGCACTGGGCTTTGATGGCTTCGTGACCGAAAGCAATGGCCGCAACCATTTCCTCTTCGCTTACTTCCTTCATGGCACCTTCCACCATGGCCACGGAGTCGGCCGTTGCGCCCACCATCAGGTCCATGTCGGCCCGCTCCAAGTCCGAAGTCTTGGGGTTGATGTGGAACTGGCCGTCGATGCGCGCTACGCGCACTTCAGAAATGGGGCCAGCGAAAGGAATGTCCGAGATAGACAAAGCAGCCGAAGCGGCCAAAGCAGCCAGAGCATCGGGCTGAACTTCTTTGTCGGCAGAGATGAGCGTAATCATCACCTGCACTTCGTAGTGGTAGTCTTTGGGGAACATCGGCCGCAGGATGCGGTCAACGAGGCGACAGACCAGGATTTCGTAGTCCGACAAACGGCCTTCACGGCGCTGGAACGAACCGGGGATTTTGCCGGCCGAACCAAATTTTTCTTGGTAGTCCACCGACAGCGGCAGGAAGTCAACGCCTTCGCGCTGGCTCGGAGCCGAAACAACCGTGGCGAGCAGCATGGTGTCGCCGAGGCGAACCACAACGGCGCCGTCAGCAAATTTGGCCAGCTTGCCGGTTTCGATGGTGATAACGCGGCCGTCGGGCAGCGTCAAAGATTTGATAATGGCGTTAGGTTGGGACATCAGCGGATTTTGCTTGGAAAAGCGACAGCGGGCGAGCAGCCAAAAACGAGCGCCGCCAGCGGCATTCGTTACTCAGGGTATTGTAGCAACAGTGCGCCGAAAATATTAGTTGTTTGTTGCTAGTTGTCAGTCAATAGTATTTTCCTGAAAACTGAAAACTGACAACTAGCAACTATTAAAGGCCAGCCTCGGCGCAAAACCAACCCGAACAAAAAAAGAGTAGGGAACCTTCGTTGGAAGGCTCCCTACTCTCAGACTCTGGACTTACTTACGGATGCCCAGCTCCTTGATGATGGCGCGGTAGCGGTTGATTTCGCGGTGCTGCAGGTAGTCCAACATGCGGCGGCGCTTACCTACCAGCTTCAGCAGGCCCAAGCGAGTGCTGTGGTCTTTCTTGTTAACCTTGAGGTGCTCGGTGAGGTGGTTGATGCGGTGGGTGAAGAGACCAATCTGGGCTTCGGCCGAACCGGTATCGGTTTTTACTTTTTGCAGGCTGTTCTTTTCGAAGATGGCCTGTTTTGCTTCGGTGGTTAAAATCATCGGCTGATAGGTGTTACCCCGTCTTAGATTTAAAAAAGTGAAATATTGACTGAGCACCCCACACATTGGGGTGCCGCAAAGGTACGCAATTTAAAAACAGGATAAAAGCGCGAATCTGAGTTTTTCGCCTTTATTCCTTATTTATTCCTTAACGGGAGTGGTGAGCTTGCGCAAGCTCGGTATGCCAATGCGCTGGGGCAAGCGGCGCCAGAAATCCAGTTCCAGCAGCCCCGAATCGTTATAGGCTTGGTAGAGGAAAAAGAGCCCGGCGGGCAAGAGCACCAGGTTAGACAACCACATGCCCAGCCCCACGGGCATCACAAACTCACGCCCGTACTTCTCGCCCATGATGCTCACCACGTAATAAATGATGAAGAAAAGAATGGACACCAGAATGGGCACGCCCAAGCCTCCCTTTTTGATGATGGAACCCAATGGGGCTCCAATCAAAAACATGAGAAACACCGCCACGGACTGCGAATATTTTCGGTACACTTCAATTCGGAACAGGGCCGAGTTACGAGCGTAATCCTCCAGCCTTTCTGAGGTAGAAGTAGTGAAGGACTTCAAGTTCTGCGCCCGGTTGATGGCTTGTTGGATAATGGGCCCGGAAGTTGGCGCCAGCTTGCCGGGCGCCACTTGCAGTTTCTCCACCTTCCGGTTGGCTGCGCGTCCGGTGGTATCAAACCGCATAAACGTGTAGTAGCCGTTAATCTGCACGGGCAGGCGTTGCCGCTCGATGCGCAGTTTTTTCTGCACAGACTTAGTGGCCGTGTCCAGCTGCGTAATGTTGAGCATCATGCGGTTCTCTTTGAAGAGGTCCTGCGGGGTCCGCACCAAACCGAACGACGCCAACGAAATGGTGACCATGCTGTGGTCGAAGCCTTGGCGCGCAAAGCTGGCCCCGGCGCGGTCCTGGGCATCGGGCTGCTCGACGTAGTTGTAGCCGTTATAAAGCTCCAGGCCCAAATAAGCCCCGTTGAACAGGTTGAGCATGCGACCAGAGTCGGCCAGCGTCACGGAGGCATTGCCGGACTTCTGGTTGTGGTCGTAAATCATTACGCCGTGCAGATGGTCGCCGTTTTCCCCGGTCTTCTTGTCCACCTTGATGGTATAGCCCGGAATGCCGTTGTAAAAAACGCCTTCGCGGATGTCGAGGGCTAGTTTTTGCTGCCGCACGTCCCACAGCAAGCTGTACGCTTTTAGGTTGGCCCGCGGCACAATGGTTTCGTTGAACCAGAAGGCCCCCACCGACAGCGCCAACGTGAGCAGCAGCACCGGCCGCAGAATGCGCGTCAGGGCAATGCCGGAGGCTTTAATGGCGGTTAACTCGTGGTGTTCGCCCAAGTTGCCATACGTCATCAGCGAGGAGAGCAGAACGGCCAATGGCAACGAAACCGGCACAATCAGCACGCTGAAATAGAACAGCAGCTGCAGCAGAACCCCCGTGCCCAAGTCCTTCCCGATAATATCGTCGAGGTACTTGAGCAGCGTGTGCGTGAGCAAAATGAATTGCACCACGGCAAACGTGAGCAAAAAGGGCCCGGCAAAGGCCTTTAGGATGAGTTTATCTAATTTCTTCAGCATAGCAAGGGCACTGGTCGATTGGAAAGGGCCCACAAGCGTGAACGACAGGCAGGCGGAAAAAGTACCCGAACCTGCGTCAAGCCCTTACCCCCCAACCTGCTCGCGAAGCTTGGCCACCAACCCTTCCCACATTTCCTGTTGCTCCTCGGTGTGGTGGGCCGAAGAATAATCTACCACGCGCAAGTAAACTTCGTCCGTCACCTGCGAAGAATCGAGGGTAAACTCCAGAAAGTTTGCATCGGCCACGGACTGGCGGTGCTCGTCAAGAAAAACAAACCGGATGGCACGGTTCAGGCGCTGGCCCGAAATTTCGGCGTAATGATTCTCATTGTCCCAAATAAAGTTGAGACGCTGCCCTTCCACATACCGCACATCATCGCAAAACCACTGCGAAAGCCCCGAGGCCGTAGCCAGATAGGGAAAAAGAATTTTGGGCGAAGCGTTGATGGGAAATTCCACCACGAAACGCGTTTTGATTTGGGTATCAGGCAAAGCCATAAGAATTACAACGAGGGGGCTTGGTCAAACGACGGTTTAAAAACCAGCCACAAGGGAATGATGAAGTGTTTTTTGCCCCGTAACCTTGTTTTGGGGCCTGCGGTAGCGTTACCTTTGCACCCACAAAACCCGGCGGGGTAGCTCAGCTGGTTAGAGCACAGGATTCATAACCCTGAGGTCGGCGGTTCGAGCCCGCCTCCCGCTACGTCGAAAACCGTTTCAGCCTCGTGCTGGAGCGGTTTTTCGCTTTTATGGCTCTTTTACTACCAGAAAAGCCCGAGTGTAGCATGCCTTCAGGGCAACCAAGGGGCCGAATGCAAACGCCAAAAACAAGAAAACGCTGAACCCATGGGCCAGCGTTTTCTTGGTTAATCGCGCTGAAAAGCAATTATTTTACCTTTTCCACGATGCCTTTGAAAGCGGCGGGGTGGTTCAGGGCCAAATCAGCCAGAACTTTACGGTTCAACTCGATGCCAGCCTTTTTGAGGCCGCCCATCAATTGCGAGTACGACAAACCGTGCTCACGAGCACCGGCGTTGATGCGCTGAATCCAGAGGGCGCGGAATTCGCGCTTCTTTACTTTACGGTCGCGGTAGGCGTACAAGAGGCCTTTTTCAACGGCGTTCTTGGCTACGGTCCACACGTTTTTGCGACGGCCGTAATAGCCTTTCGCCAAACGCATGATTTTCTTACGGCGGTGGCGCGAGGCCACGTGGTTAACACTTCTTGGCATAACCTTGAGAGTTTTTGGCAGCCGGCGACGGATTAAAGTCTTAAGGCCGGAAGCCTGGTGAAAAATTTTGTTGGTTGCTTGCCGTCAGTTGTTATTCTCACACGTCAATGTCAGCACGCGCTAACTACCGACAAGGAGCAACTGACAACGAATCAGATGTTGAGCATCTGGCGCACGCGGTTCATGTCGGCGCTGCTCACGAGGCCGGTGTGGGTCAGGCCACGCTTTTGCTTGGTGGTCTTCTTCGTGAGGATGTGAGATTTGAAGGCGTGCTTCCGCTTCACCTTGCCCGTTCCGGTGAGCGCAAAGCGCTTCTTAGCACCGGATTTCGTCTTTACTTTCGGCATTGTAGTGGTTGTTGGAGGGTTGGTTGTTGATTGTTGATTGCTGACCGACCAAGGGTCGGGGAGCCATCCGCAACCGAGTAAAATCTATTCGGCGGCGTCGGTGGTAGCCGGAGCCGTTTCGGAGGTCTTGTCTTTGGCTTCGGCGGGTTTGGCGGCTTTCTTCTCGCCTTTGTCGGGCGAGGCAGCCGGCTTGGCCGAGGGTTTCACCACTGCAGCAGCCTTGGGCGCTAAGTAGAGGAACATGCGCTTGCCTTCCAGCTTGGGCAGTTGCTCTACTTTGGCGAGGTCCTCAAGGGCCTGGGCAAACTTGAGCAGCAGGATTTCGCCGCGCTCTTTGAACACGATGCTGCGGCCGACGAAGTGCACGTAGCTCTTAATCTTGGCACCTTCGCGCAGAAACTCCTGCGCGTGCTTCACTTTGAAGGCGAAGTCGTGCTCGTCCGTGTTGGGACCGAAGCGAATTTCCTTGAGGACCACCTTGGTTTGCTTGGCCTTCAGCTCGCGGGTCTTCTTCTTCTGCTCGTACTTAAATTTCGAGTAGTCGATGACGCGGCAAACCGGCGGCACAGCCGTGGGTGAAATCTCAACGAGGTCGAGGTTTTGGTCCTGAGCCATTTTCCGAGCCTGGTCGGTCGGATAAATGCCTTGCTCCACGTTGTCGCCAACAAGGCGCACTTCGCGGGCCGTGATTTTTTGATTGATTTTGAACGGCTCTTCCACCTGCTGGCGGGGCACGTACCGACGATTCGGAGCTGCTATGGTTTGGTCCTCCTGCTAAAAAAGTGGCGGGGAATGAGATTCTTGCGGGTTTAGGCCGGCTAAGGCCTGGCAATCAGGGGGCAAATATCGGTATTTAATATTGGAAAGGCAAACGACTTGCGTTATGTATTTGCAATAGCCAAGAAAAGGACGCCCGCCTTTACCCACAATTGTCCATTGTTGGGTACTGGCTGGCGTCCTTTTTTAGTAGAAACTTCTACGCTTCAACAATTTGGCTCTGCACGCTTTTCACAAATGCATCGAGGGGCATGGAGCCCAGGTCACCCTCGCCGTGCTTGCGCACGCTAATGATGTTGTCCTGTGCCTCTTTCTCTCCCACCACGAGCAGATACGGGATTTTGCCCATCTCGGCGTCGCGGATTTTGCGGCCGATGCGCTCGTCGCGGGCATCAACGGTGCCGCGCAACTCGCGCTGCTCCAACTGAGATTTTACTTCGTTGGCGTAGTCGATGTATTTGTCTGAAATGGGCAGCACGATAAACTGCTCAGGGGTGAGCCAAAGGGGGAAGTTGCCGCCGCAGTGCTCGATGAGTACGGCCACAAAACGCTCCAACGAGCCAAAGGGGGCGCGGTGAATCATCACTGGACGCTGTTTGGTATTGTTGGCATCTGTGTATTCCAGGTCGAACCGCTCGGGCAAGTTGTAGTCGACTTGGATGGTGCCCAACTGCCATTTCCGACCAATGGCATCGCGCACCATAAAGTCGAGCTTGGGGCCGTAAAACGCCGCCTCGCCCAGCTCGGTAGTCGTGTTAAGGCCTTTTTCGGCGGCTGCTTCTTGGATAGCCGTTTCGGCACGAGTCCAGTTCTCGTCCGAGCCAATGTACTTGGTTTTGTTTTCGGGGTCGCGGAGAGAAATCTGCGCCGTGAAATCCGGAAAATCGAGCGCCTTCAGCACGTACAGCACGATGTCAATTACCTTCTTGAACTCGTCCTTCACTTGGTCGGGCCGGCAGAAGATGTGGGCGTCGTCTTGCGTGAAGCCGCGTACCCGCGTCAGGCCGTGAAGCTCGCCGCTCTGCTCGTACCGGTAAACGGTGCCGAACTCAGCTAGGCGCACCGGGAGGTCGCGGTAGCTGCGGGGCTCTGTCTTGTAGATTTCGCAGTGGTGCGGGCAGTTCATCGGCTTGAGGAAAAATTCCTCGCCGGGGTTGGGCGTTTTGATGGGCTGAAACGAGTCGGCGCCGTATTTCTCGTAGTGGCCGCTGGTCACGTACAGCTCCTTGGCGCCAATGTGCGGCGTCACCACGGGCGAGTAGCCAGCTTTTACTTGGGCTTTGCGCAAAAATTGCTCCAGGCGCTCGCGCAGGGCCGTGCCTTTGGGCAGCCACAAGGGCAGCCCCGCTCCTACTTTCTCGGAGAAAGCAAACAGCTTCAACTCTTTGCCCAGCTTGCGGTGGTCGCGGCGCTTGGCTTCCTCCAGGCGCTCGAGGTATTCGGTGAGGTCTTTGGCCTTGGGGAAGGTGATGCCGTACAGGCGGGTAAGCTGCTTGTTTTTCTCGTCGCCGCGCCAGTAGGCCCCGGCCACGTTCATCAGCTTGGCGGCTTTGATGGTGCCCGTGTCGGGAATGTGCGGGCCGCGGCAAAGGTCGGTGAAACCGCCTTGCGTGTAGAAGGTGATGTTGCCGTCCTCTAGATTTTCGAGCAGCTCCAGCTTGTAGGGGTCTTGCTTCTCCTGGAAATAGGCAATGGCGTCGGCTTTGGAGACTTCTTTGCGGATGTACTGGCTTTTATTCTTGGCCAACTCGAGCATTTTCTTCTCGATTTCGGGAAAATCTTCGCTAGAAATGCTTCGCCCTTCGCCCAGGTCAACGTCGTAGTAAAACCCGTTTTCGATGGCGGGGCCGATGGCTAGCTTCACGCCTGGGTACAAGGCTTCGAGGGCTTCGGCCATGAGGTGGGCCGATGAGTGCCAGTAAGTGGATTTGCCCGCGGGGTCGTTCCAGGTCAGAATTTCGACGGAAGCATCGTTGGTAAATGGCCGGTGCAGGTCGCGGACTTCGCCGTTGACGCGCACGGCCAAGGCGTTGCGAGCCAAGCCTTCGCTGATGCTGGCGGCGAGGTCATAGCCAGTCGTGCCGGACTCGACGGGGCGAACCGAGCCGTCGGGGAGGGTGATGTTGAGCATATATTACAAGGTATAGTGCCCCAGGGGCAAAGCAGGGCGCAAGTTAGCACGTGCTTTTTGAGGGAAGCTAGTGCCTCCGGAAAGAAACCCGCCCAGCCAGCTACCCCGCGCTGGGAGTGAGCGACTGCATGGGGCTGATGGGCAAGGGACGCACGGGCATAGGCGGCCGGCGGTAATAATAGCGCGGGGCCGGGCGCAGACTGTCGGGCAGCGAAGCTTGCACCCGTTCGTTTATCTTCCACACCTTAAAGGTCCAGTGTTGATTGCCAGGATTTTCGGCCACCAGTTGGCGGTAATGAGCCAGCGCTTCGGGCAAACGGTTTTGAGTTTCCAAGGCTTCGGCGAGCAGGGCCCGGGCCTGCGGCAGGCGGGGGTTGCGACGCAGAGCCCGGCTGAGGTGCTGAATCACGGCGGGCTGTTGGCGCGCCTTGGCCGCGGCCAACCCCAGCCGGTAGTCGGCTCGGTACACGGTGGTGTCGAGGGCGAGGGCCCGCCGGTAGTACCAGAGGGCGCTGTCGGGCCGGCCTTGCAGTTCCAGTTGGCGGCCGTAATCGTAGCGCAGCAAGCCAGATGCCGTGTCGATGCGCATGCCCAAAGCCGCGTAGCGGGCGGCATCAGCCGGAATGCGCCAGGCATTGAGCAGAAAGGCGAGTTGGTGCAGAATCTCGGGCTCGCGGGGGTTGCGAGCGAGGGCATCTTGCAGGTACTGGACGGCGGTGGAAGTATCGGCGGTGGCGGCGTACGCCAACCCCTTGTAGAAAAGAGCCGACGGCTGGTCGGGGTCGAGGCGCAGGGTGCGGTCCAGGTTGTCGAGGGCGGCGGCATAATTTCGGGCGGCCAAATGGGTTTCGCCCACCAGCAAGGGCAACTCGGGCCCGGTAAAGCCCCGTTCGCCGGCTTGGCGGGCCGCGCCCAAAGCGGCTGACAGCCGGCCGAGGGCCCGGTATGCGCGGGCCTGCAGGAAATAGAGGCGGGCGTCGGCGTCGTCCAGCTTGAGGGCTTCGGACACGTCGGCCAGCGCATCGGTTGCCTGGCCAGCGGCCAGGCGCAGCGTGGCGCGGCGAGCGAGCAGGGCGGTGTTGCGCGGGTCGCGGGCAATGGCCCCGTTTAGCTCGTCAGCCTGCACGCGCGGCCCGCTCTGCACGGTGGCCAGATTCACCAGCACGTCGGGCTTTTCCGCTGGCGCAGGATTGCAGGCCACCACGGCCACCACGGACAGCGGAGATGCAAGCAGCTTCAAAACCAAAGAAAAACGCATGACACGAATGGCAAAAGGGGATTCTGGAGTCGGACGGTACGTGCTTATCGACTGAGGCTGTCGACGCCGGGCGCGGCAGAGTCGGCCGGGGGGCGCACCGGTAAGGGCATCTCTGGCGGCTTCTTTTTGCCTCGGGCATCGGCTCGGAGCAAGGTGATGAGCATTTGGCGGCAGAGCCGGCTCACCACCAAGTCTTCGCTGGTGATGGGGGCGATTTTTTCGGCTTGGCGCAACACTTCAATGGCTCTTTGCCGCCGGCCTTGGTAGCGGCACATGCGGGCAAGGTCGTAACAAAACTGCAGGTTTTGCGGGGCTAACTCGTGGGCTTTTTCAAGGTTTTTGATGGCTTGGCGGCTGTCACCGCCATCGGGTACTCCGCCCAACACCAGTTTGCTATACACGCGTTCGAGCAGGTTGTAATGGGCCACCCGGTATTGCCAACGCGCCAGCAGTTGCCAGGCTTCGGGCAAGTCGGGCCGCCGTTCTGTGGCCAGGTACACGTGCGACCGCAAGTCGCTGAAGGCCCGGAGCCGGGCACCAGCCCGGTAAAGCGTGGCTTGGTTGAATAGGGCGAGGGCCACCGCGTAGTTGCTTTCGCCGCCTTCGGGCCGTAGCAGCAAGGACCGGTCGGCGTACTGACGGCCGGCGTCAAAGTAGGCTGCTTTCCGGGTTTCGTCGGTATAGCGGCTCCCAATCCTTACGCTTAGCACCGCAGCCTGCCACAGGGCCAAGTAATGCATGGGCGCCGTTTTCAGGATTTCCTGGTACACGGCCAGCGCTTCCGAGTCCTTGAAGTTGTTGGTGAGGGCCGCGGCTTGAAAAAGCTTGGCCCGCACGGCCGGCGGGTCAACAACGGGAACGTTGGCCGGGACTGTGGACGTAAGGGGCGCAGGTTTGCGAATTCGCAAACGAGGCTGGCCCGCCGCGGGTGTCATCAACGCCGCCCACCCCAACAGCACGCCGAGCAAGCAACGCCGCCAGTGTCCAGCCAGAACGATACCGCGCAACCAAAACAACACACGCATGGGGCAAAGAAACGGGGCTTGACCCAAACGCGGCCCTTCCGCCGCAGGTTCGCGGCGGAAGAGCCGTTTCCTAGAACAAGCCCAATTGCGCCTTGGGCCGCTTGAGCAACTCGCGGGCCTGGGCCACTTCCTCGGCCGTCACGTCCACGGGGCCCGTAGCCTCGGCCCGCGGCTCTTGGGCGGGCTCCGCGGTTTCGGCGGCTTTGGCCGGCGCTGGTCGCTTTTTGGCGTTTTCCCGGCGTTGGGGCTCGGGGCCTTCGTCGGTGAGCAAGGTCAGCGCGTGAATCTTGTAGTAGTTGAGCTTATTGCCCATCGCCTTCCAGCCTTTCACGTCAATGAATTCGTGCAAGCTGATTTTCTCGGTTTCCTTGTCGGATTTCTTGTCTTTCTGGGCCTTCACTTCCACCACCGGCTCGGGGTTGGCCGTGACGGCGAGCAGCTTCGAACCTTTCGACTCGGAAATGAACGTGAAGCGCTTGCCCAGCGTGCTCGTTTCGATTTTGAAACGCTTGACGTAGTGGACTTTGGTTTCACCGTCTACGTACACCGCGCTCAGGGCCACCTCGGGCTCGTACTTGCGCAGCAGCACAATGTTGGGCACGTCGTAATGGTTGGTGGGGTCGGGGGTGGTCAGCTCGTAGCTGCCATCTTTGAAGACCACCAACACGTGGTTTTCGGTGTCGAACGTGCCCAGGTAGCGGCCGTGGCCCGCGGTGTTCAAGCGGCCCACCACGCTGTCGAAGAACATTTCGCGCCCGCCCAGGGTGGAATCGCCCAGGGTTTTCTGGGTAATCTTCTTGATGGGTTGCTTGGTCACAATGTTGCCCATCGAGCCCTTGCCTTTGATGCTCAATTCGGCAAAGTCGAAGTCAAACTGCTTGATGCGAGCCGGGGCTTTGTCGCTGAGCTGAATGCTGACAATTTCGGACTCGGAGTTGGGGTTGGCCGTCAGGTACAGGGTTTTGGTGCCCTTG
>NZ_DASVSI010000115.1:0-56218 GCF_036388155.1 Hymenobacter sp.
GCTCAAAAAAGTGTCTGGCATTGACAGGACGGATTGCTTCGCTGCGCTCGCAATGACCGGACGCGCCAGCCGGTGAACTTAACCTTTTCACGCTTGTTTATCTGCTTGGAAACCGCTAGCTTTCGGCGGGTTATCCGAGCCCCAAGCGTGTATGGACCAAAAAGTATTAGTGCTGAATGGCGACTATACCGCCATTACCCTGTGCAGCGTGCAAAAGGCTTTCGTGCTCCTGTTCCTCGATAAAGCTGAGATGGTAGCCAAATCGGAGCATGGCACCCTGCGCACCATTTCGCAGTCTTACCCCAAGCCGAGCATCATCCGCTTGCAGCGGTATGTGCGCGTGCCCTACAAAGGCATTGCCCTGAGCCGCCACAATATTTTTAAGCGCGACCATTTCGAGTGTCAGTACTGCGGCTCGACCAAAAACCTGACCCTCGACCACGTAGTGCCCCGTTCGCGCGGCGGCGAGTCGAGCTGGACCAACTTGCTGACGGCCTGCGCTCGCTGCAACCACGCCAAGGGCCACCACACCCCCAACGAGGCCGGCCTCACCATTCGGCAGCAGCCCAAGAAGCCCACGTTGGCCGGCTTCCTGAAGCTCTCAGCGGGCACCATCGACCAGAACTGGCACGCATACTTAAACTAAGTTCTGCCGTATGGGGTTGAAGCGGGGTACCTTTATCCCTCGCATTCAATATCTCGCCCATGGCCCTCCCCAAATTCGCTGCTACTCGCTCCTTTCATACCGAGCTAAAAACTCGCATCAACCAGTACTTTGAGGAGTCGGGCCGGCGCATGACGGGCGATACCAGCCTAATCATTAAAGCGGTACTGCTTGTGGGCGCCTTGGTGGCGCTCTACGTACACTTGGTGTTTTTCACGCCGCCCACTGGCTGGGCCTTGCTGGAGTGCGCACTGGTTGGGTGCACCATCGCCGCCATCGGCTTCAACGTGATGCACGACGGGGCGCACGGCAGCTTTTCGCGTTATGCCTGGGTGAATAAACTGGCGGCCTACACGTTGGGTGTGCTCGGCGGCAGCCCCTACATGTGGAATTCCAAGCACAACCTCATCCACCACACCTACACCAACATTGAGGGCCACGACGACGACATCAACATCCAACCCTGGATGCGCATGACGCCCGACCAGCCCAAGCACCCGTTGCACCGCTACCAGCACTTCTACTTCTGGGCCCTGTACTGCATGCTCTACACGTCCTGGATTTTTGCCATGGACTACCAGAAGTACTTCAGCCGGCAAATCGGGGCCATCGGCCTCAAGCCCATGAACACCGGCGAGCACGTGAGTTTCTGGGGCTTTAAGGCGCTGAATCTGGTGTTGTACGTGGCGTTGCCCATTTACATGGTGGGCTTTCTGCCGTGGTTGGCTGGCTTTTTCCTGAGCACGGCCGTCGCCGGGCTGGTGTTGAGCATGGTGTTCCAACTGGCCCACACCGTGGAAGACGCCGCTTTCCCCGTGCCCCACGCCACCACCGGCAAGCTGGAAGACGAATGGGCCATCCACCAGGTGCGCACCACCGCCAACTTTGCTACCGACAACAAGGTGGTGAGCTGGCTGGTTGGCGGCCTCAACTTCCAGATTGAGCACCACTTGTTTCCGAAGATTTCGCACGTGCACTACCCGGCCATCAGCAAGATTGTGCAGCAGGTTTGCCACGAGTTCGACGTGAAGTATAACAACTACGCCCGCACCCGCTCGGCCATTGCTTCGCACGTCGGCTTCCTGCGCCAGATGGGCCGCGCGGCTTAGGTAGCTTCGACGATAAATTGGAAAGATCTCAGCTGAGCCTTTGTCGGTTCGGCTGAGGTCTTTCTCGTTAGGCCAAAGACAGCCGGGGGTTACGCGCCAGAAACAACCCGGTATCGGGGTGCCGGCCCGCTGCTTGCTCCCAGGTAAAGCCCTGCGCGAGCACGGCCCGCCGCACCGCCAATTGGCTCGCTTTCGAGTGAATTTCAATCAGCAGCGTATTTACCTGCGCCAGCCACTCGGTAGGCCCCGCAAATACCTGCTGCTCGTAGTCCTCAATGTCGATTTTCAGCAAGTCGACCCACGTCAGCTGCTGCGTTTGCAGCAGCGTGCGCATGCAAATGGCCGGTACTTCGGTGCTGCCCGCCTCCGTGCTGATTTTGGCGTTGTACGCCTGGGGGCTGGCATCAATGCGCAGGGTGCCATCGGTGGGAGAGAGGGCGGCCTGCACCGTCACGGCCGGCGTGCCGCGCAAATTGGCTTGCAGCAGGCGGAAGTTGGCCGCTTCCGGCTCCACGCAAATAAGCCGCGAAACCGGAAACCGCTGCAGAAAAAACAAAGCCGCTAAGCCCACGTTCGCCCCCACATCGACCACCGTGCGAAACTGACCCTGACGCAGTGCGGGCAAATCGTAGGATTGCTGCCAGAATATTTCGTAGAGGATGCTCAAGTCGCCCGCGTGAGTGCGCAGCGTTGTGGCCAGTGGCGCATTGGGCAAGGCCAGCAAATACTGCATCGAGGCCGCTTTCTGGCCTGTAGAGGAAGCTTTGCCCTGCCGGGCGGCTTTGGTTTGAAGTACCAATTGCAGGAAAGTGCCCGGCGTACGAGCAATGCGCCTGCAAAAGGAAAGCTTGGCCCAGGTGGAAGCAAGGCTCATGAAGTAGTCGATTGGTAGAGGGTGCCGGGCGGGACATCAAAGCTAACTATACACTCGGAGTCCAGGCGCCATGGTTGCCTGCTTGAAGCAAAAAACAAAGCGCCCCGACGTAGAAGCAGTGCTTCTCGTCGGGGCGCTTTGTGTAAAAGCCGTCAGCTACCGCCCCACAAAGGCGAGCAGGTCCGTCGTCAGTTGGTCCTTGTCGGTGAAGAACAGGCCGTGCGGCGCGCCTTTGTACACCTTCAACTCCGCCTGCGGAATCATCTTGGCGGTGCGCTCGCCGCTGGCTTCATAAGGCACGGTAGCGTCTTTGTCGCCATGAATCACCAACGTGGGCACCTTGATGGTTTGCAAATCGGCCCGGAAATCGGTGCTTGAGAAGGCCACCACGCAGTCGCGCGTAGCATTCGGTGCGGCTAGCGAAGCCACAGTGAAGTTCCAATCCAGCACGGCCTGGCTTACCGGGTGGCTAATCATGCCCACGCCATAGAAGCTTTTGGCAAAATTTTGCAGAAAGTCGAATCGGTCTTTCTTGATGCTGTCGCTTATTCCATCGAATACCGATTGGGGCACACCTTCGGGGTTGTTATCGGTCTTAAGCAAAAAGGGCGGCACGGCCCCCACAAAAGCCACGCGGGCAATACGGGCGTCGCCATAGGTGCCAATGTAGCGGGCTATTTCGCCGCCGCCCATCGAGAAGCCCACTAACGTTACTTGGTTCAGGTCCAACTCTTCGAGCAGTGCGTTGAGGTCGGCCGCAAAGGTGTCGTAGTCGTAGCCCGTCCACGGGCGTGAGGAGCGCCCAAAACCGCGGCGGTCATAAGCAATGACGCGCAAGCCAGCCTTGGCCAGCGCGATGGCTTGGTGCTCCCACATGGTATGGTCGAGCGGCCAGCCGTGGATGAGCACCACCGGGGCGCCCTGCCCCCAGTCTTCGTAGAAAATATTAACCGGGTTGCCGGCGGTGTCTTCGCCTGCTTTGATATAGGCCATGAGGGTAAGGAGTTTTGGATGAGTGTATACGTTCTCCTTACGGGCGTGGCGTTGTGCGGGGTTTGGCGGCGTAGTGTTAAGATTGTGGCTTGCGGTAATTGCTATGATGAACTTGCATAAATATTAGCCGCACAGCTTAACTTACAGTTTATGAAAACACTACTAGTTATAGCTGTGCTACTATGCAGCACCACGCTGGCCTTTTGCCAAGCCAGTTGGACCTACCGTGTTGGCTTTGTACTCAACGACCGAAGCGGCCAACAAATACATGATTATGAAATAACGTCGGGAAAGTGTCGAGTATTCACTAGAAAAGACTTTCCGGGCCAGGTGCTGAACTATACTTCAGCGCTTGGTATATTTTACATGACTGGCAGTGCTACATATCCAGGAATCTCAATTGGTCTGATAAATGGCTCAGACTCTACAGCAGTTGTGTTACCAGTAGTGTCAGAGCGCGTTATTCTTACGAACTGGCCTACCATACCTGGGATTTACGTTTTAAACGTAGATTATGAAACAAGAAGAATAAACAACCCAGAAGCCATATTAACTCAGTTCCACAGTGGGGATAAGTCTTTGTTTTCACTGACTGTTTTAGACTGGAGCAAATACCGTGTTGACCCTAAAAACCAAGACTGGAATTGGAAGGATTATTTTATAAAAGATAGAATAGTGAAGGTGCAAACCCATGAGTAGCTATTCACTATTCAACCTTGCCAAACCACCTCATAACCCGTACCTTTGCGGCCCCGCCAGGGTGGCGGGCTTTGCTGCACAACGGCAAGGTGTTCAACAAGAACCGCGTAAGGGCCCGGGCATCGGCCGCTACGTTTATCCAAGAGGTGCCCAACAGCTATTATGGCAGAATTGATTGACGATTTCGACTGGGATAATGTCGGAGCCACCGGTTTTGGTGGAAACTACTCGGCTGACCAGCGCGCCGAGATGGAGAAAATGTACGGCGACACGCTGACGACCGTACAGGAAGAAGAAGTAGTGAAGGGCACCGTGGTTGGCATCACCGACCGCGACGTTATCCTGAACATCGGCTTCAAATCGGACGGCTTGGTGTCCATCACTGAATTCCGCGACCTGCCCGACCTGAAAATCGGCGACGAGGTTGAGGTGTTCATCGAAGACCAGGAAGACATCAACGGCCAGCTCATCCTGAGCCGCAAGAAAGCCAAAATCAAGCAGGCTTGGAAGGCCATTTACGACGCCCTCGAGTTGGATACCATCCTCGAAGGCGTGGTGAAGCGTCGCACCAAAGGCGGCCTCATCATGGAGCTCGACGGCGTAGAAGCCTTCTTGCCCGGCTCGCAAATCGACGTGAAGCCCATCCGTGACTTCGACATCTACGTTGGCCGTCGCATGGAAGTGAAAGTGGTGAAAATCAACTCCGCTTTCGACAACGTGGTGGTTTCGCACAAAGTACTCATCGAGAAAGACCTCGAGAAGCAGCGTGAGGCCATCCTGAACAACCTGGAGAAAGGTCAGATTCTGGAAGGCAACATCAAGAACATGACCAACTTCGGCGTGTTCATCGACCTCGGCGGTGTCGACGGTCTGCTGCACATCACGGACATCTCGTGGGGCCGCATCGCTCACCCGAGCGAAGTGCTGACCTTGGACCAAAAGCTGAACATCGTGGTATTGGACTTCGACGAAGCCAAGAAGCGTATCAGCCTCGGCTTGAAGCAGCTGACGCCCCACCCGTGGGATTCGCTGCCGGCCGACCTGCAGCCGGGTTCGAAAGTATCGGGCCGCATCGTGAACGTGGCCGACTACGGCGCGTTCATGGAAGTGGTGCCCGGTGTGGAAGGCCTCATCCACGTTTCGGAAATGAGCTGGAGCCAGCACCTGCGCAACCCGCAGGACTTCATAAAGCAGGGCGACACGGTAGAAGCGCAGATTCTGACGCTCGACCGCGAAGACCGCAAAATGAGCCTCGGCATCAAGCAACTGACCGAAGACCCCTGGACTCGTGGCGACTTCGGCGGTACCTACGCCGTGGGCACCAAGCACAGCGGCACCGTGCGTAACCTGACCAACTTCGGCCTGTTCGTAGAACTGGAAGAGGGTGTAGACGGCCTCGTGCACGTGTCGGACCTGTCGTGGACCAAGAAAATCAAGCACCCCTCTGAAATGGTGAAGGTGGGCGATAAGCTGGACGTAGTGGTGCTGGAACTGGACCTCGGCGCCCGTCGCCTGGCCCTGGGCCACAAGCAGTTGGAAGAAAACCCCTGGGATACCTTCCAGACGGTGTTCACCCCCGGCTCGGTACACAAGGCTACCATCACCGAGAAGTCGGAGCGTGGCGCGGTACTCGAATTGCCTTACGGAATCGAGGGCTTCGCTTACCCCAAGTCTTTGGTGAAAGAGGATGGCTCGAACGCTGAGAACGGTGAGTCGCTCGATTTCCGCGTAACGGAGTTCTCGAAGGACGACCGCCGCATCGTGCTTTCGCACACTGCCGTGTTCAACAAGGAAGCTGCCGCTGAGGACGACAGCCGCAATGCCAAGTTCAAGAAGAAGACCAACACCAAAGGTGGCGACACCCAAGGCGAAGGCAAAATCAGCGACCTGAAGAAACCGGAAGAGAAATCGACCCTCGGCGACCTCGACGCCCTGAGCGCCCTGCGCGACCAGATGATGGGCAACGAGCGCAAGGCCGGTGAGCAGAAGCTCGCTGCCGCTGCCAAGCCCGCCACTGCTCCCAAGGCTGCCAAGGCCGAGGAAGCTCCCGCCGCTGAAGAAGGTGGCCTGCTGGCCGGCATCGCCGGTGCCGCTTCGGCTGCCCTCGACACGGTGAAGCACGCTGCTTCGGACGCGGTGGACGCCGTGACGAACTCGGAGGCTTTCGCTAAGGCTTCGGAAGTAGCCAGTGACTTGGTTGACAAAGCCAAGGACCTGGTTGCTGGCGACGACGCTGACAAGAAGGACGACGAAACCAAAGCTTAATGCTTGATTTCGAGTAAAGAAAAAGCCCTGGCCGTAACGCCGGGGCTTTTTTTGTGCTCGTGCCTTGCCCACCCCGAACGGGCTGCTTACCTTTGCGCTCCCAAAAGACCACTCCCGGTGACGTGACCGAGTGGCTAGGTAGAGGTCTGCAAAACCTCCTACGGCGGTTCGAATCCGCCCGTCACCTCTTAAAACCGTAATCCCCCTGTAAGCCAGCCAGTGCATACAGGGGGATTATTCTTTTTACGCGATGCTGCAGCCTGTGCAGTAGGCGCCGGGAGTTGCACCACTTGCACTGTTCTCGTTACTCCCTTAGTGCCACGCTATGAAGTGTTTTGGGTAGGAAGTTTCTAAAAAAAGGTAAGCTCTACCAAGCGGCTTGTGCGTGCTTAGAAGCCAATGTTTTCTTGGCTGGCGGAAAGAATTACCGTGCCGGTTAACGGGGAAATGGCACGAAAGCTCGGCATAACGCTTAAATTATCAGGGCGTAAGCCGGTGGATGAATTATGCCTCCAGTCCGACGACTCTTAACCCCGTTGACGAAAAAACTGCATACCGCCCCAAGCGCAAATTTGAATACAACCTAGAAGGCTTGCGGGGCCTGGCCGCCCTCGTCGTGGCGTGGTTTCATGCCGTGAGCATTGGGCGAATGGTTGATGCGCAGTATACGCTCTCGGGTGCGTGGGCTTACCCGGTTCCCGGGCACCTGAGCGTGCTGCTTTTCTTCATTTTGTCGGGGTATGTGATTGGCATTACCAATCCGGCGCCCCTGGCTGGGCAAGCGGTAGGGGCGTACCTAAAGAAGCGTTTTGTACGCATTTATCCCATTTATGCGGTCGCGCTGCTCCTCACGTGGGTGGTGGCGCAGCCCTATCCGCCGGCACAGTGGCTGGCTCATTTTAGCCTGACGCAGGTACTGCTGGCCCCAATGATAAACGAAAATGCACCGGCATGGTCGCTTCACTACGAAGCACTGTATTATCTGCTATTTATTCCGCTCTCCGTGTGGCGCGTCAATGCCTGGGCCGCCGCCGGAGCCTGCTTTCTTTTGGGGTTATTCAACCAATTGATGTGGCCGGCCAATACGCTGCTTACCTCCTACAGCTATGGCTTCACTTTTTGGCTGTGCGGGTTGGGACTGGCTCAAAACGACTCTTCGCGGGAGCGGCGCTACACGGCTCAGCTTTTGGTGGCGCTGCTACTTCTCTTTCTGAGCATGCGCTATTTCAATGTTTTCGAAACACTCCTTTTGAAAGGGACGCATTTTGCGGTCGGGCAGCGGCTTCATTATTGGGCCGGGGCCGAGCAATTTCGGTCCGTGATTACGTTTGCCGATTTGGCTTTTTTGCCGGTGGGGGTGGTATACCTGTTGGTGTTCACCAACCAGGATTTTCCGGGCCGGCGGGTTGTGCTCCGGGTTTTGTTTGGGCTGCCGGCCGCCACGTTCCTCTACCTGGGGCTGCATTATCACGAATTGGACCTGCGCCTTTACTACCTGCCAGCTGCGTTTTACGTGGCAGCCGTGATGTTGGCTGCCGTGCCGCTGGCACGGATGGAAGCCGTTGCGGCCCGAACGATGCAGCGGCTCGTGGAACTGGGCGGCATATCGTATGGGCTGTACATCATTCATTTTCCCATCATGACGGGGCTGAAGCAGGTAACGGTTTTTTCCGGGACCGGCTTCGCCTACGCCGTGCGTTGCGCACTGGCACTGTTGCTCTCGGTGCTGCTGGCGCATTTTCTAGAGAAAAAATTTCAGCCGCTCGTGCGTAAGCTGCTGAAGTCCCGCGAGCCTGAATTACTCAGGTCAAAACCGTACTAGGGAGTCACGGACAGTGTTGAGGCCACTGCAAACGAGGCTTTTTCTAGCTGAAAACCGGATTTTCGAGTTTTAGGCGGCATTATGCCTACATTTCGTAGCCAAGATGGTGCGCATTGCGTAGCCGGATTGGACTCGCCCTTGTGCGTACGACCCACGCTACTCTTCATCTCCACCACCTTATGAAAATTGTTGACATCCGCGTCATGCGCGGCCCCAGTTACTGGTCCGTGAAACACACCAAGCTCGTCGTTATGAAAGTGAGCTTGGATGAACTTGCCGGCACCTGGTCCAATGCGTTGCCCAACTTCGCCGCGCAGTTCATGCAGCTATTCCCCAATATTGGGCAGCAACAGCCCGGCGGCATGAGTGGGCGCCAAGCGGCCAAACGCCCGCCTCTGAACGAAGACCAGCTCAACGACGGTGAGCCGCTGGGCCACGTCATCCAGCACGTGGCGCTGGAACTCCAGCGCCTGGCCGGCATGCCCGTGTATTGGGGCAAGTCGTACCCTGCGCGCGAGGAAGGCGTGGAATACGTCGTTTGTGAATACCAGGAAGAGCGGGCGGGCCGCCGCGCCGCCGAGGCCGCCGTGGACATTGTGGAGGCCCTGACCAAAAACGAAGAAGTCAACCTCAAGTCCATCATCGACGAGCTGCACGACATTCGGGAGGAGGAATTCATCGGGCCCAGCACCTACAGCATTGTGGCGGAAGCCGCTTCGCGCAACATTCCTTACATCGCCCTGAAGAACAGCAACATCATTCAGCTGGGCTATGGCGTCAATCAAAAACGCATTTGGGCCACCACCACCAGCTACACCTCGCACGCCGGGGTGGAAGTGGCCGGCAATAAGAACCGCACCAAAGCCATGCTGAAAGACGCGGGCGTGCCCGTGCCACACGGCACCACGGTGTATTCGGAAGCTGGCCTGCGCGACGCCATCGAAGATTTGGGCTTTCCCATCGTGACCAAGCCGCTCGACGGCAACCACGGCAAGGGCGCCACCATCCGCATCACGAACTGGAACGACGCCGCGGCGGGCCTGAAAGCAGCCCAGGAATACTCCCGGGCCGTGATTGTGGAGCAGTTCATCGAAGGGTTCGACTTCCGGCTTCTCGTGGTGAATGGCAAGCTCATTGCCGCCGCCAAGCGCACCCCCGCCGCCGTGACCGGCGACGGCCGCAGCACCATTCAACAACTCATTGACGAGGTGAACAAGGACCCGCGCCGCGGCGTGGGCCACGAAAAGGTGCTCACGGCTATCAAGGCCGACAAGCACACCATGGACATCCTCGAAGCCCGCGGCCTGACCCTGGAGTCGGTGTTGCCGGAAGGCGAACTGCTGTACTTGAAGAGTACGGCCAACATCAGCACCGGCGGCACGGCCTCCGACGTGACCGACCAGATGCACCCCTACAACGTGCTGCTGGCCGAGCGCGTGGCCGGCATTGTGGGCCTCGACATTTGCGGCATCGACCTGATGGCCACCGACATTGCCGTGCCGCTCAACGAGAGCCGTGGCGCCGTGATTGAGGTAAATGCTGCTCCTGGCTTCCGCATGCACATTTCGCCGGCCGAGGGGCTGCCGCGCAACGTGGCCGCGCCGGTGGTCGACATGCTGTTTCCGCCCGGCGCTTCGGGCCGCATTCCCATCATTGCCATCACGGGTACCAACGGGAAAACCACCACCACGCGCCTGATTGCGCACCTCGTGGCCAGCAAGGGGTACAAGGTAGGCTTTACTACCACCGACGGCATCTACATTCAGGGCACGCAACTGCAGAAAGGCGACTGCACCGGCGGGCAAAGCGCCGAGTTCGTGCTCAAGGACCCTACCGTGAACTACGCCGTGCTCGAAACGGCGCGCGGCGGCATGTTGCGTTCGGGGCTGGGGTTCAATGCGTGCGACATTGCGGTGGTGACCAACGTGGCCGCCGACCACCTGGGCATGCGCGACATTTACACCGTGGAGGAAATGGCCGCCGTGAAAGGCGTGGTGCCGCGCACGGTGCGCAAGAACGGCTGGGCCGTGCTCAACGCCGACGACGACCTGGTGTACGCCATGGCCCGCACCGTGGACTGCCGCGTGGCCCTCTTCAGCATGAGCGAAGCCAACCCGCGCATCACCGAGCACGTGGACGCCGGCGGGGTGGCGGCGGTGTACGAGGAAGGCTACATCACGATTTACCGCAACAGCTACAAGCTGCGCATTGACCGCGCGGCTGAGTTCCCGGTCACGTTTGGCGGGCGTGCGGGCTTCAACATTGAGAACAGCTTGGCCGCCGCCTTGGCGGGCTATCTGGCCGGCTTCGACAAGGACGACATCAAGACGGCCTTCCGGACGTTTGTGCCCTCGGCCTCCAAAACGCCCGGCCGGATGAACGTCTACAAGTTTCCGGACTACGAGGTGATTGTGGATTACGCCCATAACACGGCCGGAATCAGCAAATTTGCCGAGTTCATGGAGGCCACGCCCGCCACCCGCAAAATCGGGGTGGTGTCGGGCCTGGGCGACCGGCGCGAGGAGGACACCATCGGCTTTGCCCGGGTGGCCGGCCGCATCTTCGACGAAGTGGTGTTGCGCCAGGACCGCGACCTGCGCGGCCAAACCGCCGAGCAAATCCGGGCCACCATGGAGCGCGGCCTGCAAATGGACAAGCCCGACCTGCCCATCACCTACATTGAGCACGAGATGGACGCCATCGACCACGTGCTGAGCACCGCGCCGAAGGGGGCCGTCATCACGCTCTTTACCGAGAACATTGCGGCCGTGCTGGCCAAGCTCGACAAGCACGAGGGCTTGGTAAACGCCCAATAAAGCCCCAGGGTGCCGGGCACAAAAAAGCCGCTTCAGCAACTGAAGCGGCTTTTTTGTGCCGAAGAAGGACGTGTTTACTTCAGCATAAAGGTGGTTTTGCCCATCAGCTGGCCGCTTTCGTACAGCTCCACGGTGTGCTGGCCTTTCTTGTATTCGGCGCCTTTGGCGTACACAAATTCCAGCTTTTGCTTGGTGTTGTCGTACACAATGTCCTGCTTCTGGGTGTAGAAGGCTTCCTGGCCTTCCACGGTGAACGTGCCGCCGCCGGTGCTCAGGTTGTAGAGGGCCGCGCCGTCGGGCTCCAGAATGCGCATGTAAATGGCTTTGGTTTCCTTGGGCGAAACGTCGTTGCGGGCCAGGTTGGCGGTAACCTTGATTTTTTCGACGCGCTTGGCTTTGAACTCGTCCTTGTCGTCGTCTTTTTCCTTGTTTTTAGACGTGATGACGGCCACCTGAATGTTCTCGGATTGCAGGCGGGAGGCCACGCCCACTTTTTCCGTCAGCTCCTGGTTGGTGCGGGCAATGGTGCTGATGGTGTCGGTCAGCTTGTTTTGCCGCTCTTTCAGGGTGTTGGTTTCGGTGTAGAGCGTCTCGTTGTCCTGCTTCAGGCTGGCGATTTCGTCGTCCTTTTTGCGCAGTTGACTTTCCAGGTTTTGCGCGCGCTTCTTGAACAGGCTCTGCTGCGCAATGGAGAAGCTGCCGGCCTTGAAGGAACGCAGTTTCACGAGGTCGGCGTTGACGCTGGCAATCTTGGCTTCCAGCGAGTCGTTGCTCAGGCCCAGGGCTTGCAGCTCCTGGCTTTGACGCTCGAAGTCGGTCTTGAGGGCCTCGTATTGCTGAATTTGCTCTTGCAGCTTGCTGTCTTTGGCCTTTACCTCGGTGGTCAGCTCCTCGTTTTGCTGGCCTTTCTGTTGGTTGAGGTAAAACAGAACCCCGTTGATGCCGAGGAGCACGGCCACGAGGGCTACCCAGAGAAGGACGCGGCTGTTATTGGAGCGGGGTTCGGTGGTTTCGTTTGGGTCCATGCGGGAATTGTTAAGCGAGAAAAGCGGAAAATATTCAAGGTGCCCGCTGTCATGCGGCTCTTACCTTTGGGCGTAAAAATAGGGGACTTTCGTACCCTGGCAAGTGTGCGATATACTTCGACGGTATGAAAACGGTTTTATCAACTTTTGATTCTAGCTACTGGCAAGCGCGTTACGCCACCGGTCGCGACGGCTGGGACGCCCACGGCATCACCCCTCCGCTGCGGGCGTATTTCGACCAAGTGGCGGTCGGCCAACAGCCCCGGATTCTGATTCCCGGCGCCGGCCGTGCCTACGAGGCCGAGTACCTGCACCACGCCGGCTTCGAGCAGGTGTTCGTGGCCGACATTGCCCCGGAAGCCTTGCAAGCACTGGCCGAACGGTTGCCTGCTTTCCCCAAAGAACATCTGTTGCTAGAGGACTTTTTTGCCCTTTCCAACGAGCCTCCCTACGATTTGATTGTGGAGCAGACGTTTTTTTGTGCCCTCGACCCCGCCCTGCGGCCGGCCTATGCCCAGCAGTGCGCCCGCCTGCTGCGTCCCGGCGGCACGCTCATGGGGCTGTTGTTTGACACTGATTTTGGGCCCGTCACGGAGCCCCCCTTTGGCGGCAGCAAAGAAGAATACCGCGAATACTTCGCGCCGTACTTTGAGTTCAAGCATTTCGAAACCGCCACCAATTCGCTCAAGCCCCGGCAGGGGCGAGAGCTGTTTATGTGTTTAAAGAAGGTAACAGGACATCAGCAGTAAGTAGCAAGGATTGTTGCGGGGGCTCTGCCTTCCCCGTTAACTGCCTTTGTTATTTACCACCTGCGTCTTGCTATCCAGTACGTGTCACTTACTACGATTTTTCTTCTCCATGCTCCAAGCCCTCGCCAACACGCTCCCGCACTTCCGCCACACCAGTTCTGGCCAGTTCTTTCTCATGGCCGGCCCCTGCGTCATCGAGGGCGAGGACATGGCCCTGCGCATTGCCGAGCGCATCAAGCACATCACCGACAAACTGCAGATTCCCTACATTTTCAAGGGTTCCTACCGCAAGGCCAACCGCTCGCGGCTGGACTCTTTCACCGGCATTGGGGACGAAACGGCGCTGCGCATCCTGCAAAAAGTAGGGCGTGAAATTGGCGTGCCCACCGTGACCGACATCCACGAGTCGGGCGAGGCCGCCCTGGCTGCCGAGTTTGTGGACGTGCTTCAAATTCCGGCTTTCCTGTGTCGGCAGACCGATTTGCTCATTGCCGCCGCCCAAACCGGCAAGGTGGTCAACGTGAAGAAAGGCCAGTTCCTGAGCGGCGAGGCCATGAAATGGGCCGTGGACAAAATCCGTCAGTCGGGCAATGAGCACGTTATCCTCACCGAGCGCGGCAACTCCTTTGGGTACTCCGACCTGGTGGTGGACTTTCGCAACCTGCCCGCGATGCGCGAGTTCGGCGTGCCCGTGGTAATGGACGTGACGCACTCCCTGCAGCGCCCCAACCAGAGCAGCGGCGTGACCGGCGGCCAGCCCGCGCTCATCGAAACCATTGCCAAAGCCGCCATTGCCGTGGGCGCCGACGGCCTCTTCATCGAAACGCACCCCACGCCGGCCACCGCCCTGTCGGATGGCGCCAACATGCTGCCCCTCGACCAGCTAGAGGCCCTGATGGTGAAGCTGACGCGAGTGCGTGATGCACTTCGCTAGCTCCATGCACACGCCAACCACTCTGGCGCACAGGCAGTTTCTGGTAGCGCTCTTTCTCGCGCTGAATGTGCTGGGGTGGGCAAGCGTGGTGCTTTTTGTGTACACCAGCAGAACCACTTGGTCTGGCGAATACGGTACCGGGGTGACGTACGAAACACCAGTTGTGCCCCTAGCAGCAGGCTTACTTGCCACCGTCCTCTATTGGCTTGGCCTTTCGCTGCTAGCTGTTTACGACAAAAAGCGGCGGCGATTCTTTGTAAAGACTCTGCTGCTTGCCGTTGCATTTTTCCTCACGCTGAGCGTGACCTGTCTGGTGCTCAGGATGTATTAAACGCATTTATGCCCGCAGCCAGAAGTGCTGCTTGGGCTGGTTCTTGCGAAAGAAAACCAGCCCGATGTAGAACAGGTCCACCGTCAGCGTCACATCGGGGTGTGCCTTAATGGCCTCCCAGGCCCGCTCCATATCAGCCGACCAGTGGATGTCGTCGAATACGAACACCGACTCGTTGGTGCGGTGCGCCAAGCATTGCTGGAAGTAGCGCAGCGTGGGCTCGTAGCGGTGGTTGCCGTCGAAAAAAGCAAAGTCCACGGGGGCACCCAACGCCGAAAGGGCCGGGGTTAGCGTGTCGTCGATGTTGCCTTCGATGATGTCGACGTTGCTCAGGTGCAAGCCGGCAAAGGTTTCGCGCGCTACAGCGGCCACGTTGGGGCAGCCTTCGAACGTGACCACGTGGTTGCGCGAGTCGGCCGCAGCCAGGTAGGCCGCGGTTAGCCCGAGCGAGGTGCCCAATTCCAGGATGGTGGCTGGCCGAAAGTAGTTGACCAGCCGAAACAGCAATTGGGCCAAGTGCGCCGGCTTAGCCGCCGTGCGGGCAATGTCGGCCACGCGGCGCTGACGGCCGGCGCCGGTGTGCGAGCCGGCCCCAAAATCGGTGACGCTGATGCTGGCCGGACTGTTGAGCAACTCCCGCCGCCGCGCCTCAACGTCGGCGTAGGCCCGGTAAGTGCCCGTGTGGCGCACCACCGAGGTGTACAGGCCAAAAACAAACGGCGAATGCAAGCCGTGGGCATTGCCCGACCGAAGCCAAAAGCGGAGGTAAGCGAGGAGTTGAAACAAAATAGTTGTCGGTTGTTAGTTGTCCGTTGCCAGGCAAATTCGACAACCATGGTACAAACTAACAACCGACAACGAGCAACTGACAACTCAGCCTTAGTTCAGGCGATAGGGGACCATGAGGGTGAACTCGGGAATTTCCACCGAGAATTTCTGGCCGTTGGCGAGGCGCTCCATGAGGTAGGTGCCGCGCATTTTGCCCACGCCCGACTTCAGGTTGCAGCCGCTGACGTACTGATGGGCTTCGCCGGGTTCGAGTACGGGCTGGCGGCCCACCACGCCTTCGCCCTCCACCTCGCGCACCACGCCGTTGGCGTCGTGGATGTGCCAATGGCGCCGCAACAGTTTCACGGTGAACTCGCTGTTGTTGCGAATTTCGATTTTGTAGGCAAACACAAAATGCTCCTGGCCGGGGCTGGAGTAATCGGGCAGGTAGTTGGTCGTAACCGAAACGGTGACGCCTTGCGTAGTGGTGGTGGGCATAGGTGTCGAGCTTAAAAGCAGCTGTGGGCGTAACAGCCGCCCGCTGAAATTGGTTTTACGCAAAAGACGCCGGGTAACGCCGCAAAAGTTCGTTTATTTTCTTCAGAAATGCTATGGTAAAGATAGCCGAGAGCTGGCGCCCTGTGTTAGCCGATGAATTTGAAAAGCCTTATTTTCAACGGCTAATTGCTTTTGTCAAAGGCGAATATGCCACGGCTACGGTTTACCCCGCCGGTTCGCAGATTTTTCACGCCTTCGACGCCACGCCTTTCGACAACGTCAAGGTCGTAATCCTGGGCCAAGACCCGTACCACGGCCGCAACCAAGCCCACGGACTGTCCTTTTCGGTGCAGGATGGCCAGCGCGTGCCGCCGTCGCTGCAAAACATCTTCAAGGAGCTACAGTCCGACATTCCGGGCACGCCCCCGGCCCCCAACGGCAACCTCGACCGCTGGGCCCAACAGGGCGTGCTCCTGCTCAACGCCACCCTCACGGTGCGCGCCAGCGAGCCCGCTTCGCACCAGAAAAAGGGCTGGGAAGAATTCACCGACGTCGTCATCCGCAAAGTTTCGGAAGGCCGAGAGCACGTCGTGTTCATTCTCTGGGGCGCCTACGCCGGCAAAAAATCGGAGTTGATTGACGAGAAAAAACACTTGGTGCTGAAATCGGTGCACCCGTCGCCTTTCGCCGCCGACAAAGGGTTTTTCGGCAGCAAGCCCTTCAGCAAGACCAACGCCTGGCTGCAAAGCCAAGGGTTGGAGCCAATTGAGTGGTAGGCCCACCTGTCATTGCGAGCAGAGCGAAGCAATCCGTTCTGTCAAACCCTAACACACTCAGGATGCGAAAAGCCCCCCCGGGTACGCCTCCGGCACTGCGCAGTGTCGGGGGCGTACCCGGGGGGGCTTTTCGCATTACTAAGTTGGTCGCGGAGAACAGGACGGGTTGCCACGGCCTGCGGCCTCGCAATGACAGATTGGGTTTCAGCGGATGATGTTGAAGAGGCGGCTCCAGCGGATTTTGTGCCAGAAGTCGGCGTTGGGGTCGATGGACAGCCAGATGAGGGTGGCTTTGCCGACCACGTGGTCCTCGGGCACGAAGCCCCAGAAGCGGGAGTCTTCCGAATTGTGGCGGTTGTCGCCCATCATCATGTAGTAGTTCTGCTTCACGGTGTAGCTGCTGAGGACTTTGCCGTTCTGGTAAATCATGCCGTCCTGGTTGTTCCAGGTCACGCCTTCGTTGTGCTCGTAGCGGGCAATGATTTTGAAATAAATGCCGGCGTTGCCGGGCGAAAGGGCAATGGTCTGGCCTTTCTTCGGGATGGGCAGCGGGCCGTAGTTATCGAGGTTCCAGTTGCGGGGAGTAGCGCTGCTGGCTTCTGAGTTGGTGAAGTCGGCGGCATCGGGGAAGAGGCGCACCTGGGGCTGAAGCACCGTCATGTTCTTCACGTAGGGCTGCTTGCGGAAGTAGTCGGCCGCTGCGGCGGTGCAGGAAATGGCGTAGCCAATCTTGCCATCGGGGCCGGGAATGGCCTGCGGGATGCCGTAGGGCTGCTCGTAGTCCACCACGCCTTGGGCCTTCAGGGCCGCCGTCACCTCGTCGTTGGGGTTGTCGACTTGCATGAAGTAGGTGGTTTGTATGCCAGGGGGCGTTACGCCGGGCTTGCCGTTGAGGTACACCTGGCCTTCGCGAATTTCGAGGGTGTCGCCGGCAATGGCCACGCAGCGCTTGATGTAGTTGGTGCGCAGGTCGGCGGGGTACTGGGTTTCGTGGGGCACGTGAAACACCACCACGTCGTTGCGCTTGATTTCGGAGAAGCCCGGGAGCCGGTACGTGGGCAGCTGAATCAGCTCGGAGTAGCTTTTCAGGCCCGTGCCCCAGATGGTTTGGTGCGTGAGGGGCACCTGCAGCGGCGTTTGCGGGGTGATGGGGCCGTAATGCAGCTTGCTCACAAACAGGTAGTCGCCCACCAGCAGCGAGTTTTCCATGCTGGGTGAGGGAATGGTGTACGCCTCAAACGTGGCCCAGCGGATGAGTGTGGCCGCCACGATGGCAAAAATCAGCGAGTCGGCCCACTCGCGGGTTTTCGTCTTGGGCGGCTTGGGGGCAGTGGTGCGGTCGGTTTTGAGCAGAGACATGGGGAGCAAGCTAGGGCTTGGCAATAAAAATCAGGCAAAGAAACGCAGCGAAACGGGGTTTCTAGTTGTCAGTTGTTGGTTGTCAGTTGTTAGGTCGTTCTATTTAATGCCGACGACTGACAATCTTGAGCTACAAATCCAACAGCTCTTTCATTCCAAACACGCCGGTCCGGCCCGGCAGCCATTCGGCCGCGAGCAGGGCCCCCTGGGCGAAGCCTTCGCGGCTGTGCGCCTCGTGCTTCAGCTCCAGCGTGTCGACGCCCGAGGTATAGGTGACGATGTGCGTGCCCACCACTTCGCCGCTGCGCTCGCTGATGATGGCCAGCTCGGCGGGGCTTTCGGCGGGGGCGTTGCGCCAGGTGGTTTTGCCGGGGAAGTGGGCCAGAATGCCTTCGGCCGCGGTGAGGGCCGTGCCGCTGGGCTGGTCAATTTTATGGGTGTGGTGGATTTCGCGCACCGCCACGTCGTAGCCGCCGAACTGGTGCATTTTGGCCGCCATGTACTCGTTGAAGTGGAAAAACAGGTTCACGCCCACGCTGTAGTTGGAGGCGTAAAATAAGCTGCCGCCCAGTTCCGCGGTCAGGCTTTTGGCTTCGTCGAAGTGGTGCAGCCAGCCCGTAGAGCCGCACACCACGGGCAAGCCCTGCCGCAGGCAGGCGGTGATGTTGGCCAGGGCCGAGTCGGGGTGCGTGAATTCAATGGCCACGTCGGCCGTGGCGGGCGTGAAGTCGCTAATGTTCAGCTGGCTCGCGTGCAGGTCCACGATGCCCGCAATCTCGTGCCCGCGCTGGGCGGCGAGTGCGGCAATGGTTTGGCCCATTTTGCCGTAGCCAATGAGTAGAATTTTCATGAAATTGTCAGTTGCTCGTTGTCAGTTGCTTGTTGTCAGTTGTTAGTCGCAGCCGGCCACCAATGAGCTAACAACTGACAACAAGCAACTGACAACTAAAAACTATTTTACCCGCAAAGCCAGCCGAAAGCCCGGCGTGGTGGGCAGCGCTGCGTATTGGCCCGGCACCGACAGCATGGCGGGCTCCCAGTGCAGGCTAAGGTCGTCGCTCACGTCAAAGTCGCGCAGGTGGGCATCCACGAGGGCATCCACCACCTGCAAGCTGTACACCAAGCCGATGTAGAGGTAAAAAAGGTCCCGGTTGCCGCGGTAAAACACGATGCCCCGGTTAAGGACGTCCACACTCCTTGCCGTACTAGCCCGCGGGCCCAATTCGATGTCGCCAACTTTGAATGGGGCACCGGTTCTTTTATTGGGTACGCGGTCGATGATTTTATTGTAAGCGTCGGCGTACTCGCGGTAAGCGGTTTGGTAGAAGTATTCGCCGTAAATGACCCCGCCCAGGCCGCCGTACACCAGCGGTAGCTTCCACCAGCGCCGGTTGTAAATCTGGCCCGCGCCGGGCAGTACCACGGCCAGCAAAGCGGCTTTGCCAGGCCGCGTCAGGCGGATGCCCTGGAACCCGAAGGCCCGAAACATGCGCTCCGTGCGCTTGGCCGAGTCGGCCGCGGCTTTGTTGCGCTTGGCTTCGGCCGTCATCGTTACCTCGCGTCGCTCCGTGGTGTCGGGCCGGATGACGGTAGGAGGGGGAGGGGGCGCAAAAACCTGCGCGTGGCCGCTATGTGCGAGCAGCGACCCAACAAAAACCAACAGAGCCGTTAGGCGATGACGCGAATAATTCATAGGTGACCTGCTAACGGAATACGCCAGTTGTTTCGCGTATCCGGGTTTCTGTTTATTTAACCCGGAGTGCTGCACAAGCTGGGGTTGCCAGTTCGGTGCAGTTCCTGTTACGATGGATGCAGAATGTGCAGGATGCGCTGCATGTCCTCCACCGAATCAAACGCAATTTTGATTTCGCCGCTGCCCTTGGGGCCGGGCCGCAGCTGCACCCGCGAGCCAAACCGCTCGGTGAGGTGGCGTTCGGTGCGGCGCAGCTCGGCCACGGGCACCACGGGCTGGTTCGACACCGCGCCGCCGTTGGCGGCCGCGTTTTTGCTCGTGGCTTCGGCGGGACGGCCGAAGCCGCTGCGCACCAGTTCCTCCACGCGGCGCACGGAGAGTTCCTCGGCCACAATCTTGCGGAACAAGTCCACCTGGGCTTTGGGGTCCTCGATGCCGATGAGCGCGCGGGCGTGGCCCATGCTGATTTCGGCGTCGCGCAGGCCGATTTGAACGTCCGGGGGCAGCTTCAGCAGGCGGAGGTAGTTGGTCACCGTCGAGCGGTTTTTGCCCACCCGGTCGCCCAGTTCTTCCTGCCGCAGGTTGCACTCGCTCAGCAGGCGCTGGTAGCTGAGGGCAATTTCGATGGCGTTGAGGTTCTCGCGCTGAATGTTCTCAATCAGGGCCATTTCCAGCATTTGCTGGTCGTCGGCTTTCCGGATGTAGGCCGGAATGGTTTCCAGGCCCGCCAGCTTGGACGCCTGCAGGCGCCGCTCTCCGCTGATGAGCTGGTAGGAGTTGGTGCCAAGCTGGCGCAGCGTCACGGGCTGAATGATGCCCTGAATTTTGATGCTTTCGGCCAGCTCCTTCAAAGCTTGCTGGTCGAAGTGGGTGCGGGGCTGGTAGGGGTTGGCCTCGATGTGCTCCACCGAAATGAAGCCCACCGAATTGACGGGGTGCGACACCAGGCGGTCGCTGGAGCCGGGCCGGTCGCCTTTTTTGTCGTAGCTGCCCTCAATGAGGGCATTTAGGCCGCGGCCCAGGCCGCTTTTGCGCTTTACCGCGGCGGCCGCGGCCAGGGCCGCTTGCAATTTCTCTTCGTTCTTCTCTGGAGTCATCTCGGCAAGGTCCTGTTGGCCGAAAGTGCGGCGCATACGGAACTTCAAAATTACGGATTGTTGGGCGAAGGGCAAGCCGGGAAGTTCGGCTTGGCCGGTTCAGCTAGCTACTTGGCTCTCCGAGAGTGCCTAACAAGTTGCAATTGCCGGTTTTCGCATGCGCTACGCATTTCTGGCCGGCACAACATCTGCTCGTCCAGCGCGCACCAATGCCCACCCGATGAACAGTTGCAGGAGGCCAACAGCCAGGAAGCCCAGGTCGGCGGGCAAGTGGTTGGCGGTGTACTCGTACACGTGGTGCAGGCCCAGCAGCTCGTGGTCAATGACCCCTTCGATGACATTGAACAGGCCCCAGCCCAGTACGAGGCTGCCCGCAAAAGTGCGCCCCGACCACGGCACGTCGCGCCGGTTTCCCACGTTCCAAAGCAGGCGCAGCCCCAGGGCCGTCATCAGCCACACCGCAGCGTGAAAAATGCCATCCCAATACATGTTGACCTTGGCATCGACGAGGTTGTTGGGCGGCAGCTTGCCCGACAGCATGTTGTGCCACTGCAGAATTTGGTGCAGCACAATGCCGTCGACAAAACCGCCCATGCCGGCGCCCAGCAAGATGCCGGCTGCAATCAGTGGGGCGCGGTGCTGGGTAGGGGAGGTGTTTTCCATGGCAGACGTTTGGGCGAGTAATAGAGCAGCAGGCTGCCGCCCACTAGCAGCAGAATGGGCAGCAGCAGGACCAGAGCCGTGGTCGAGTAAGCCGGCGTGTAGATGCCCGCCTCCACTTTGGGCCGGCACACCGCACACCCCAGCGCCGCCGTCGCGGAGGCCACCATGAGGCTGCACAAACCAATGAAAAATCTCCACATAAACGACGGCGAGTAATGGCTGGAACCAAAAGCTACGCGCCGCAGCCAGATGGAGTTGTAACAGGTCAGTAGCACAGTTGAGCTTGGCTAGCTGCGGCTTGCGGCGGCATATAATGCAAAAAGCCGCCCAGTAGGGGCGGCTTTCTTGGTGTGGTTGAGGCTACTGCGTTAGGCGGCTTGGCTTGCGCTGGGCTCGTCACATACGGGTTTTATGCTTCCTTAAATCCGTTCGTCCTCGGCGGTTTCTTCGGGGCGGGCTTCCACGCTGTTCTTTTCCACGATTTCGCGGGCCAGGTTGAGGTAGCTGATGGAGCCTTTGCTCTCGGCGTCGTGCATGATGACGGGGATGCCGAAACTGGGCGACTCGCTCAACTTCACGTTGCGCGGAATGATGGTGTCGAACGCCAACTGCTGGAAGTGCATGCGCACCTCTTCCACTACTTGGTTGCTCAGGCGCAGGCGCACATCGTACATCGTAAGTAGAATGCCTTCGATTTCGAGGTCGGTGTTGAGGCGGCTCTGAATGATTTTGATGGTATTCAAGAGCTTGCCCAAACCTTCAAGGGCGAAATATTCGCACTGCACCGGGATGATGACCGAGTGCGCCGCTGTAAGGGCGTTGACGGTGATGAGGCCCAGCGAGGGCGAGCAGTCGATGATGATGAAGTCGTACTGCTCGGCGAGGGGGCGCAGGGCCTCCTTCATTTTCTCTTCGCGGTTGGGCAGGTTTATCATCTCCACCTCGGCACCCACCAAGTCAATGTGGGAGGGCATGAGGTCGAGGTGAGGCAGGATGTTGGTGGGCAGGATGATGTCCTGGGCATTGATGCCGTCCACCATGCACTCGTAAATACTGTTTTGGATGTCCTTGGGGTCGTAGCCCACGCCGGAGGTAGCGTTAGCCTGGGGGTCGGCGTCGACGAGCAGGGTCCGGTAGTCCAGGGCGGCCAGGGAAGCCGCGAGGTTGATGGAGGTAGTGGTTTTGCCCACCCCGCCTTTCTGATTGGCTACCGCGATGATTTTTCCCATGAGTCTCTGTAGTTGTCAGTTGTTCGTTGTCAGTTGCTAGTGGTTTGTTGCTTCATCGTCAGTTAGTGGGCGTTTCAGGGCCTTTCAACTAACTACTGACAACGAACAACCGACAACTAAGAACTAATAACTTTTGCCGTAGCATTGCACAAAGATACATTCTTTCCCTGTTCGCATGCCCCCTTTTTTGGCTCGTTGGGCTGTCTTATTGGCTAAACCGTTTGGATTCTGGCTGGTGCTAGTGGCGCTAGTTGGCTGTCACGACGCGGCCCGTCCGGCTGCCGACGAGCGCCGCGTGTTTCGCTACAACCAGCCCGAAGCCCTCACCTCCCTCGACCCGGCGTTTGCCCGCAACCAGGCCAACTCCTGGGCCGTGTCGCAGCTATACAACGGCTTGCTGGCACTCGATTCGACCCTGCTGCCGGCCCCCGCGCTGGCGCGGCGCTACAGCATTTCGCCCGATGGGCGGCGCTACACCTTTGTGTTGCGGCCCGGCGTCCGGTTTCACGACAGCGAGGTGTTTGCGGGCGGCAAAGGCCGCGTGGTCACGGCTGGCGATTTTGTTTATTCCTTCAAGCGCATTCTGGACGCGGCCACGGCCAGCACCGGCGGCTGGATTTTTCGCGGTAAAGTCCTTGAAAAACCTGACGGCAGCCCCAGCGACACCTGCTTCGTGGCGGCCAATGACTCTACGCTCCGCATCCATTTGAAGGAGCCGTTCGTGCCGTTTCTGGGAATTCTGACCATGCCTTATGCTTACGTGGTACCCCGCGAGGCCGTGGCCAAGTACGGCAAGGACTTCCGCGAGCACCCGGTGGGCACGGGCCCTTTTCGGTTCAAGCTGTGGGACGAAGGCAACGTGCTGCTCTACGAGCGCAACCCCGCTTACTGGCGACGCGACGAGCAAGGCCGTCCGTTGCCCTACCTCGATGCCGTGGCCATCAGCTTCCTAGCCGACCGCAAGACCGAATTCCTGACTTTTCAGCAAGGCAAGCTAGACTTCCTCTCGGGCATTCGGGCGGGCTCGCGCGACCTGATTATGCACCCCGACGGCACCGTGCGGGAAGACTTTAAGGGCAAGTTTCGAGTGGAGAAAGTGCCTTACTTGAACACGGAATACCTCGGCATCCAGCTCGATTCGGCCAACCTGACCGGCGAGCAGGCCATCCAGGGCCGGGCCCTGCGCGACCGGCGCGTGCGGCAAGCGCTCAACTACGCCCTCAATAAGCCCGAAATGCTGACCTACATTCTCAACCGGGTGGGCCGGCCGGGCACTTCAGGCTTTGTGCCGTCGGCGTTGCCTTCCTTCTCTGAAAAAGAAGTGCCCGGCTATTCCTACCAGCCGCAGCGGGCAAGGCAACTGCTGCGCGCCGCGGGTTACGGCCCCCAGCGTCCGCTGCGTCTGCGCCTAAGCACCGTGCTGGAGCGCAAGGAGATAGGTGAGTATTTGCAGAAGCAGTGGGCCGATGTTGGTGTGCAAGTACAAATTGACATCAACCAGTCGGCGGCGCAACAGGACCTCGTGGACAACGGCCGGGTGGCCTTCTTCGCCAAAAGCTGGCTGGGCGACTATCCCGATGCCGAAAACTACCTGGCCCTGTTCTACAGCCCTAATTTCAGTCCCGCTGGCCCCGACAAAACGCACTTCAAAAGTGCAGCCTATGATAAGCTGTACGACGAGGCTCGCCAGACCCAGGACGTGGCCAAGCGTACGGCCCTCTACCAAGCCATGGACCGGATTATCGTGGAAGAAAGCCCAGTCATCAGCCTCTATTACGACGAGGTGGTGCGCCTGACGCAGAACAACGTGCGCGGCCTCGCGCCCAACCCCATGAACCAGCTCTTGCTGGAACGCGTGCGCAAGGAGTAGCCTCCAGACTCCGCTATCTGGGGTGGCGCTTATGAGTCTGATTACTACCTTTCACCCATGATGGCCCGCTTCTGCACCTTGCTACTGGTCCTGCTTTCGGGGCTGATGTCGAAGTTCACGGCGCAAGCGCAGCCGACCCGTTAACTGAGCCGGAGCCGCTGGCCATTGGTCACACGTTCAGCATTACCTCAACGGCCTTGGGAGAGAAGCGGCGCATCAACGTGTACCTGCCGGATGGGTACGCTGAATCGGCCACGTTGCGCCTGCCCGTTCTCTACATGCCGGATGGCGGGATAAAGGAAGATTTTCTGCACGTGGCGGGCTTGGTGCAAGTGCTGGTGGGCAACGGCACCATGCGGCCCTTTATCCTGGTCGGCATCGAAAACACCGAGCGGCGGCGCGACCTCACGGGCCCAACCACCAACGAGGAGGACAAGAAAATTGCCCCGCGGGTGGGCGGTGCAACGGCATATAGGGCATTCATTCGCAACGAGCTGATGCCGGAAGTGAAGCAGCGCTACCGCACTACCGACGAAACCGCCATTGTGGGCGAGTCGTTGGCTGGGTTGTTTGTCGTCGAAACGTTGCTGCTAGAACCTACGCTGTTCGACACCTACTTGGCCTTCCGACCCCAGCCTGTGGTGGAACAACGAAGACCTCACGCAGCAGGCCAGCACACTGCTGCAAGCTGCCGTAACCAAGCCTAAAACGCTGTACCTGGCGAGCAGCAGCAACGGAGGAATTGCCGCGCCCATTGCCCGCCTTACCAAGGCGCTGGGTACCAAGCCTGCGCGCAACATCACCTGGCACCACGACGCCATGCCGCAGGAAACGCACGCTACCATTTATCATCCGGCCGCGCTTCAAGCTTTTCGCATGATGCTGAAAGCGCCTACAGTTTCCAAGCCGCGCTAAAAACTGACGTAGTGTTACTTACCGTTCGGGGTTGACGCCCACCTGGGCCAGCTTGTCGAACTGGGTGATGAAGTAGGCGGTAAGCGCTTGCACGTTTTCGGGCGCGCCTTCCTCCACCACCACCGTTTTGAGCTGGCCGTTGGGCTGCCGGATGGCAATGATGGTGCTGGGCAGGTCGGTGGTGCCGCGCGAATACTTGTCTTGGAACTGCTCGAAACGCGCTTCCTTGGCCATGCGCAGCAGGTCGGCCACCGCGGCGGCGGGCAGCTTAAGCTCCTGCTGGCCCATCAGAGGCACGGCTCGGCGGCCCTCATAGGCCACGCGGCCATTGGCGTACACCTGCATTGTGTAAGTGGGACAGAAGCCGAAGCACGGCGTACGCTCGAAGGTGATGACGGGTCCGGCTTCGTTCTTGGCCTTGGTGCCGGGCTTGGCGGCGCTGGGTTTTGCGCTGGGTTTCGTCGCGGCCTTGGCAGGGGTAGCCTTCTGGGCGCAGGCCGGCAAAGCCAGGCCACTGGTCAGCAGAAGGAAGGAAACAGCGAAGTAGCGCATGGCGGGAAGGAAAAGTGAGCAGCGGCGGAAGGTGCAGGCCTGCGAAAGTAGGCAAACAAAAAACCGGCAGAACGAAAACCGTGCCTACGGTTCCGTCCTGCCGGCTTGCTCGGCTGGGCCGAGGCGGTGATGCTAGGACTGCTTGCGTTTGGCCTGGGCCTCGCGCTCCTGCGCGGCTTTCATGGCTTCGGCGATGCGGCCTTGCAGGCCACCGGGCTTCTTGTCCTTGTTCTTGATTTTGTTGGCGTCGAGCTGGGCGCGGATTTTAGTGTCATCCACGAAAGCCTTGGTGAGGGCCTGCTGGGCAAACGTCACCACGTTCGACACGAAGTAGTACCAGGTAAGGCCGGCCGCAAAGCTGTTCAGCACGAACAGGAAGATGATGGGCATCAAGTAGCTATAAGTTTTCATCGGGCCTTGCATGGCCGTGTTGGTCTGGTTGCTCTGCCAGGTCATGAGCAGGGTAGAGGCCGTCATGAGCAGCGTGAACATGCTGATGTGGTCGCCGTACCATTTCACGTAGAAGGGCAGCTTGGCAAACACGTCGTAGCTGCTCAAGTCCTTGGCCCACAGGAAGCTCTGCTGCCGCAGCTCGATGGCGTTGGGGAAGAACTGGAACATGGCAAACAAGATGGGCAGCGTGAGCAGCGTGGGCACGCAGCCGGCCAGGGGCGACACGCCGAAGGTCTGATAGAGCTTCATCGTCTCCTGCTGCACCTTGGTGTTGTCGTCGCCGTACTTGGCCTTCAGCTCGTCAATTTCCGGCTTCAGCACTTTCATGCGGGCCTGGCTCTCGTAGGTTTTGTAGGTGAGCGGCCACGTGACCAGCTTGATGAGTACCACCAAAAGCAGAATGATGATGCCGTAGGAGCTGATGTACTGCTCCAGGAAGTGGAACACCGGCAGCACCACAAACAGGTTCACCCAGCGGAACAGGCCCCAGCCCAAGTACACGTTGCGGTCGAACTCGGGGGCCACATCTTTCAGCAGGCTATAGGAGTTTGGCCCGAAGAAAAAGCGGTACTGGCCGCGGCCCTGCGCCACCTCGGTCACCGGGAGGGTGAGCGTGGTGCTCAGGGTTTTGATGGTGCTCGAATCGGCTAGGTTCACGGCCGAGTTGAACGCGCCGCCGCTGAAGGGCTGTTGGTCGGCGATGAGGCCGGCCACGAAGAAGTCGTGCTTGTGCGCAGCCCACTTTACCGGACCGTTGGCCTTGTATTCCTCAGGGCTCTCGCTGGCTTCGGTCAGGGAGCCTTGGTCGCCAGTGGCCAAGTAGTGATTGATGGTGGTGTGGTTGCGGTTCTGCTGCAAGTCCTGCTCGGTCTGCCGCACGCGGTCCACGAAGGTGAACGTGAGCGGCTCCTGGGCCACGGTGCGCTCCAGGCCATTAAGGCGCAGGTTGTACTTCAACTCGTAGCTGTTTTTGGGCAAGGTATAGGTCTGCACCACGCTACCGCCGGCCACCGGAGCCGTGAACGTGGCCACCGACTCGCCGCCCGTGCCCTGCACCACTACCGACTGAAACACTAGGTCCGAAAACTTGATGGTTTTGCCGTCCACGGTGCGGAAGCGGGTATCCATCCGGGCGCTGCTGGCGTCAAACAAATCCAGCGGCTTGCCGGAGAAGGTCTTGTACTTGCGCAGGCGCACGGCGGCCACGCGGCCACCGCGGGTCGAGAACGTCACGTCGAGGTTCTCGTTGGAAACCACCACGTCCTTCACCGGGCCGGCAGTGGTATCAAGGGCAGCTTCAGCGGCCAGGGCTGGAACCGCGGCGGGCGCGGCGGCCGGGGTAGTCGCGGCAGTGGTGGCGGCTGGTTTGCTGGTGGCTTCCTTCTCCACCTTGGGGCTGAAGAAGAACAGGTACACGAGGAGCAAGGCCGCTATGAGAAAGAGGCCGGTTGCTGAATTTTTATCCATTACAAAAAGAGGTTGCGAAAGGGCAAAGGTACGGAGCAAAGGGCCTCACCTGTCATTGCGAGCGCAGCGCGGCAATCCGTCCCCTCGATGCGACTAGCCCTAAGATGTGACAAGCCCTTTACTCGGCTAGTTCATCCCAAGCAGGATTGTTGGTGTTAATCAAGGTCAGCTTTTTGGCCCCTCGAGCCAGCCTTGAGCTGTTTCTCGCGGGCAATGGCGGCTTTGATGTCAGGGAAAGTCTCAAAATGTACCAGCTTGTACACGTTGTATTTTTTGGTAAAGCCTTCATGCTTGCCCGATTTGTGCTCGGCCACGCGCCGAGTTAAATCGTTGGTAACACCGATGTAGAAGACCGTGTGGTTGGCGTTAGTGAGCAGGTAGACGTGGTAAGTGCGCAGCATATTTTAGGCCTTATCACATCTCAAAGCTGGTTGCGTTTACAGGACGGATTGCCGCGTTACGCTGCGCTCCACTCGCAATGACACGTTTTACCCTTTGCGGTGTTGAATGGCGGCCCGCACGAAGCGCGTGAACAGCGGGTGGGGCTGCTCCACGGTGCTTTTCAGCTCGGGGTGAAACTGGCCGGCCACAAACCACGGGTGGTTCGGCAGCTCAATCACTTCAACAAGACCCGTGTCGGGATTAGTGCCCGTCATCTGCATGCCGCCCTCCTCAAATTGGTTGAGGAACTGGTTGTTGAACTCGTAGCGATGCCGGTGCCGCTCGCTGATGTGGTTGCGGCCATAAGCTTTGGCCGCGCGCGAGCCGCGGCGCAGGTCGCAAGCGTAGGCGCCCAGGCGCATGGTGCCGCCTTTTTGGGTGATGTTTTTCTGCTCCTCCATCATGGCAATGACGGGGTTAGGCGTGAGCGCGTCCATCTCGGTGGAGTTGGCGTTGTGCAGGCCCAGCACGTGGCGGGCGTACTCTACCACGGCCACTTGCATGCCCAGGCAGATGCCGAAGAACGGGATGTTGTTTTCCCGCACGTAGCGCACGGCGGCAATCTTGCCTTCAAAGCCGCGCTCGCCGAAGCCGGGCGCTACCAGCACGCCGTCGCAGCCGTGCAGCAGGCCGGCAATGTTGTCGTCGGTGATGTGGTCGGACTGAATGCTGCGAACCGTCACTTTGCACTCGTTCTGGGCCCCGGCGTGCACAAAAGCCTCGTTGATGGACTTGTAGGCGTCGGGCAGCTCCACGTACTTGCCCACCAGGGCAATGGTCACCTCCTCGGTGGGGTTTTTGAGCTTGCCGAGGAAGTCTTTCCAGGCTTCCAAATCGGGCAACTGGGTGCCGCCGGTCATTTTCAGGCGCTTAATCACCCGCTCGTCCAGCCCCTCCTTGCGCATGAGCAACGGCACGGAGTAGATGCTGTCGGCGTCGAGGCTTTCGATGACGGAGTTGATTTTGACGTTGCAGAACAGCGCAATTTTGCGACGCATCTCCATCGGAATGGGGTGCTCGGAGCGGCACACCAGGATGTCGGGCTGCAAGCCGGCTTCGCGCAAGTCGCGCACCGAGTGCTGGGTGGGCTTGGTTTTCAGCTCGCCGGCGGCCTTCAAGTAAGGCAGCAGCGTGAGGTGAATGACCAGCGAGTCGGAATCGGCTAGTTCCCAGCGGAGCTGGCGCACGGCCTCCACGAAGGGCAGGCTCTCGATGTCGCCGATGCAGCCGCCGATTTCGGTGATGACCACGTCGAACTGACCGTTCTGGCCCAGCAGCAGCATGCGCCGCTTGATTTCGTCGGTGATGTGGGGCACCACCTGCACGGTTTTGCCGAGGAAAGCGCCTTCGCGCTCGCGCCGGATGACGTGGTCGTAGATGCGGCCGGTGGTGACGTTGTTGGCCTGCGAGGTGGGCGTGTTCAGGAACCGCTCGTAGTGGCCGAGGTCGAGGTCGGTTTCGGCGCCGTCGTCGGTCACGTAGCACTCGCCGTGCTCGTACGGGTTGAGCGTACCGGGGTCGATGTTGATGTAGGGGTCGAACTTCTGGATGGTGACTCGGAACCCGCGGGCCTGCAGAAGCTTGGCCAGCGAGGCGGAAATAATTCCTTTGCCGAGTGAAGAAGTGACGCCGCCGGTAACGAAAATGAATTTCGCAGCCGACGCGGAGGGGGGATTGGAGCGTTCGGGCATGACGGGGGTCAAAAGTACGGCGCCCGAAATTGGGATGCGGAAAAAAAGCGCACTCAAGCCAACTCAAGGCGGGGAAACCGAACCCAAATTCGCCCTTAAGCCCGTCATGCAGAGCGCAGCGAAGCATCTCGCCCGCGGCAGTAATGTTTTGCTTAACGATTGAATTAGTATTGCAGGCGAGATGCTTCGCTGCGCTCTGCATGACGTTTCTTTGGGCCGTTCCTCATACCGTTTTGATGCTGCACGAAAACTTACTACTCATTCTGGGGCTGCTGTTCGCCGTTTTTTTGCTCGTGATGCTGGGGCAAAAGCTGCGAATCTCCTACCCCATCTTCCTGGTATTGGGCGGGTTGGTAATGGGCTTTGTGCCCGGCCTGCCCCGCATTGCCATCGAGCCCGACCTCATCTTCCTCATCTTCCTGCCGCCGCTGCTCTACGAAGCGGCCTGGAACACCTCGTGGCGGGACTTCTGGCGCTGGCGGCGGCCCATTGGGCTGCTGGCGTTTGGGCTGGTACTGTTCACGTCCGTCATCGTGGCCTACGTCTCGCGCGCCATGATTCCGGGCTTCACTCTGGCGCTGGGTTTCCTGCTGGGCGGCATTATCTCCCCGCCCGATGCTGTGGCCGCGGCTTCGGTGCTCAAGGGCATCAAGGTGCCCAAGCGCGTGATGGCCATCCTCGGCGGCGAAAGCCTGCTCAATGACGCCAGCAGCCTGATTGTGTTTCGGTTTGCGCTAGCCGCGGTGCTCTCGGGCAGTTTTGTGTGGCAGGACGCGGCCCTGAGCTTTGCCGTAACCAGCAGCATGGGCTTGGTGGTGGGCGTTGGCGTGGCCTACGTGTTTTACCTCATTCACAAATACCTGCCCACCACGCCCAGCATCAACACCGCCCTCACACTGATGGCGCCCTACGTGATGTACCTGCTGGCCGAGGAATTCCACTTTTCGGGCGTGCTGGCCGTGGTGAGCGGCGGGCTGCTGATGTCCTTTTTCTCGCACGCTGTGTTCGACGCCAGCACCCGGCTGCAGGCCAACGGCGTGTGGGCCAGCCTAAGTTTCGTGCTGAACGGCTTGGTGTTCATTCTCATTGGCTTGCAGCTGCCCGTGGCGGTGGAAGGGCTGGGCAATTATTCGCTGCAGGAAGCCATTGTCTACGGGCTCATCATCAGCTTCATGGTCATCGTCATCCGGCTGCTGTGGATGTACCCGGCGGCGTTTGTGCCGCGCTGGTGGAGCTACACCATCCGCACCAACGAGGTGAGCCCGGGCTGGCAGGGGCCGCTGGTGCTGGGCTGGGCTGGCATGCGGGGCGTGGTGTCGTTGGCGGCGGCGCTGTCGGTGCCGCTGCTGGCCAATGGGCAGCCGTTTCCGCAGCGCAACCTGATTCTGTTCATCACCTTCGTGGTCATTCTGGTGACGCTGGTTTTCCAAGGGCTCACGCTGCCCGCACTGATTCGTTTCACCAAGCTCGACGAGCTGGACGAGCCCGTGCCACCCGAAGAGCAGGAAGCCGGCGTGCGGCTCCGGCTGCGCAAAGCCGCCGTTGCGCACCTCAAGCAGCAATACGCCGACGAAACCAGCCGCAACCGCCTCATTAGCCGCTTGCAACAGCGCATGGAAAACGAAATCCAACTGACTTCACAGACCTTGGAATCGATAGAAATCGACGAGACGCAGCGCGAGGCCCTGCACCAATACCACCGGGTGTTGCTCGACATCCTGCGGGTGCAGCGCGAAGAGCTGTTTGTGATGCGCCGGCACAACGTGTTCGAAGACGAAGTGCTGCGCCAACAGGAGGCCCAGCTCGATTTGGACGAGGCCAAAGTGCTTCACATCGAACAACCTGAGTAGGAGGTGCTCCGGAGCACTGGCCCCAGCCGCCGGGTGTGGCACGGCTTTGGCGCGGGGTCGCGCGCTCCAGTACCTTTCCGTATGGGCTCAAAAGCTGCTTAACTTGCGTCACGTGCACCGTTTCCTCTATTTTATCTTGCTGCTGTCGCTGGGTTCGGCTCATCTCACGGCCTGCGCTCAGAATTCGCAAACGTCCGTTGCGGGCACGTCGGCCACGGCCCAGCGGCTGCCCTGGCTCGATTCGCTGCTATCGGCTTCGGCCATTTTGCGCCAGCACCAAGTGGGCCTGAGTCTGGCCTACGCCGACAGCACCCAGCCTTTCTACGGCTACCAGGAGACCAAATACTTCACCCCGGCCAGCACCATGAAGCTGTTCAGTTTCTACGCGGGCCTGCACCTGCTCGGCGACTCGCTGCCCAGCCTGCGCTACTTCAGCCGCAACGACACGCTGTTTTTCCAAGGCACCGGCGACCCCACGCTGCTGCACGGCGACGTGCCCAGCCGCCGCGCGTACGCCTTCCTGGCCAAGCGGCCCGAGAAAGTGCTGGCCTACACCGACATCAAATGCGTGACGCCCTTCGGCCCCAGTTGGACCTGGGATGACTACGGCTACTACTTCCAACCCGAGCGCACTCCTTTTCCCATTTACGGCAACACGGTGCGCTTTTATGCCGCCGCGCCAGTTCCCCCCAAGGCGCGAGCCGGTGGCGTAGCCGCGGCGCGGCCGGCCTTGGCGCCCTTGCCGCGGGTGCGGGTGCTGCCGCGCTACTTCGCGCCGCTGGTGAGCCCGGCCACGCGCGACTTGCTCACGCCCGGCCTCGACAAAGACACCCACGTGCTGCGCGACCCGCTCGAAAACCGCTTCCACGTGCTGGCTTCTACTAAAAAGTGGGTCGACGAAACGCCCTTCATCACCAGCCGCGGGCTGATGCTGCGGCTGCTGGGCGACACCCTGCGCCGGGCCACCAGCAGCGCCGCGTGGCGCCCGCGCCCGGGTCTGGACTCCATTCGGACGCTGCACGGCTTGCGCGTCGACTCGCTCTACCGGCGCATGCTGCGCGTGAGCGACAATTTCCTGGCCGAGCAACTGCTGCTCATGTGCAGCACCAAAATTGGCAACCACGACTCGCTCAGTACCGGCCGCGTCATCCGCTACGCCCGCCAGAACCTGCTGACGGGCCTGCCCGACCCGGTGGTGTGGGTGGACGGCTCGGGGCTGTCGCGCCTCAATCTCATTACGCCGCGCACGCTCACTGCGCTTTTGCTCAGGCTGCACCAAGAAGTACCTGAGCGTCGCCTGTTGAGCCTATTGGCCGCTGGCGGGCACCAGGGCACCCTGCGCAAGCGCTACCACGACGCGGCCGGCACCTGGGTGTGGGGCAAAACCGGCACCCTCAGCAACAACCTGAACATGTGCGGCTACCTGCGCACCAAAAGCGGCCGGCTGGTGGCCTTCAGCTTCTTCAATAACAACCACGTGGTGGACAGCTACCCCATGCGCAACGAGGTAGAGCGGGTGCTGCGCCAGGTGCGCGAGCGGCTGTAATAGGACGCGGCTTTTTTTACTAAAGAGGTATATTTAAAACCAAACACCATGAAAAAGACGCTAAGCATAGTAGCCTTACTGCTCATCGGTATCCCAGCTGGCGCAGTGTTAGAAGGCTGCACTGACTGCCCACTTACAGAGACTGAAAAGTTTTTCGATGTGCAGGGGATAGTTCTAAATGCTTTCCGGGCTACTCCCTACCAACCGGTCATTTCAGGGGAATCAGTAGCCGCTGCTGATATAAGAATGGAGGTACGACCACAAGCTCGTTTCTATAGCTTTCGAGCGCGTCCGTCTGGTTGGCTGCCGGCCGCTTACGCCTGCGAGCCTAGCCAGCTACCCGGCTATTCGGGCACTACGGAGGCGCTGGATTCCTTGGAAGTGCGTTGCGTGTACGCGTATGATGCGGCTCATCCGGCCGGCAGTTCGGTCAACGATTTGCTGGTTAATCAATCCAGTGGGCGGGTTTTGCCAGCAGTCCCTGAGCGCGGCACCAAACCGGAGCTAAACGGCTTACCGCTGCAACTAGCCCAAGCTCCCGCCCAGGCCGGCCCGCAGCAGTTTGCGTTACGCTACCGCCTCACCAACGGCGAAACGTACACCGCCCGCACACCGGTTTTCACGCTGCGCTGACCCTAGGGCAGGTACGAGCTAAGGTTGACAGGCATCTTTCAACCATTGACGTGCTTCGTGCAGCACCAAATTTGAAACACAGTTACCTGAGTCAGCCATTACTTGGCTACTGGCAGGGATTTGCTGGCGTTGATAGCGGGTCGATTGAAAAGTTGGGAAACCGCTGGCTGATTAATACGCCACTTCCTGGGAGTCCGACAACGACTTGATGAAGGCGATGAGGGCCTGCTGCTCGGCCTGGCTCAGGTTCAGGCGGTCTTCGGCCAGGGTTTGGGTGGGCACGGTGAGGCCCAGGCCGGTCCCGCCGCCTCGGTTGTAGAAGTCCATTACCTGCTCCAGGGTCTGGTACACGCCGTTGTGCATGTAGGGCGCGGTGAGGGCGGCGTTGCGCACGGTGGGCGTTTTGAAGGCGTGCTTTTGGTGGGCCACGCCGTAGAGCAGGAACTTGCCGGGGTCGGCGTCCAGCACGGGGTGCAGGGTGTCGGCGGTGGTGGGCACGCCCAGCACTTCGCTTTCGGATTTGTCGTAAAGCGGCGGCACCGTGCCGTTGAACAAGGGCATGTAGTGGCAGGTGCCGCACTGGGCCTTGCCCATGAACAGGTTGAAACCGAGTACTTCCTGGCGGCTGAGCACCGTGGTGTCGCCGCGCAGAAACTGGTCGAAACGACTATTGAGGCGGACCAGGGAACGGACGTAGGCCGCCACCGCCCGCCGGATGTTGCGCTCCGAAACGGGCTGCTTTTCACTGGCAAACGCTTGGGCAAACAGCTTGGGGTACGCGCCTTTTTTGCGCAGCACGGCGGGCGCCTCGCTCAGCTGGCCGCCCATTTCGGCTTTGTTGGACACCACGGCGTGCACCTGGTCTTCCAGGAAGTGCACCCGGCTGTCGTAGAACTGGTCGGGCTGCAGGGCGGCGTTCAGCAGGGTGGGGGTGTTGCGCTCCAGGCCGGCATCGGCCAGCAGGGAGCTGTTCACTTTCAGGCCGTCGACGTAGGCCCGCTCGGGGGCGTGGCAGCTGGCGCAGGAGCGCCCCGCCTTGCCCGACAGCAGCGGTTCTTTGAACAAGGCTTCGCCCAGTTTCAGCACGGCTGGCGTGGGTTGAGCGGCGTCGGCGGGCGCAAAAAAGGATGGGTCGAAGGCGTCGGCCACGAAGTAGCCGGTGGCGTTGGCCCGCACCGCCCGCTTGGCCGCCACCGGCGGAATCTGCAGTTGCACCTGGGCCTGCCGGAGCGCCGCCAAAGCCGGGTTGAAGTAGCGCACGAAGAAATGGGCGCGGTCGAAGCTATTGAAATCCTGCCGGGGGGCGGCCGCAGCGGCCTCGCAGCGGGCCAGCTGCGTGGTCAGGGCGGCGGGTACTCCGAACACGGCCAGCACCTCGCGGCTGGCTTTGAGCGTGGCGGCGGCTTCGGGCAGCGAGGCGTGCGCGGCGGGCGAGTCGAAGCCCGACACGCCCTTGGCCGCCAAGCGGTAAAGGTTCAGCCGGACGGCGTCGAACACCTCGGCGTCGCCGAAAGCCAGGAACGGCACCTGCTGCTCCAGGCGGCGCACTTCGAAGAGCATATTGTCCAGCTCCTGACGAATCTCGTCGCGGTTGGCGCGGGAGTCGGGGGCGGCGTACACGTACTCTTCCAGCACCTGAAACCCGGCGGGCGGAATGACTTCGCCCGGCTCGCCGGGCTCGGTTTCGGGCAGGGCGGCGCCGTTGAGGCGCGTGGCGGCGTGCGGGTAGTAGTACTCAATGGCAAATTCCAGGTGCTTGTATTCACGGCGGCAGGCGGCAAACTGGGCCCGCAGCGCGGTGGTGTCGGCCTGGTAGGCGCGCTCCTGGAAGCGCGCCAACGCAGTGTGCAGTTGGCGCAGGTGCCCGTCGTAGTAGTCCTTCACCTGGTCAGTTGGCCGCTTGTGCAGCACGGCAAACGACAAAAAGCCCGCCGCCAGCACCAGCAGCAACGGGCGGACCAGGCCAGGGAAACCAAACAAGCGGGAAGGCATCAGAAATAAAGTTTAGCGCCCGGCAGGTCCGTTTCGGCTTGGCGGCGGGTTTCGGCCGTGAAGGCGTTCTGCTTCACGATGACCGTTTTCAGCCGCTTCAGCCGGCTCAGCGAGCGGGGCAGGGCCGTGAGTTGGTTGTCGTTGAGAATCAGCATTTCCAGTTGGTGCAGCTTGCCCAGGCTCTTGGGCAGCTTCTTGAGTTGGTTGCCCGACAGAATGAGCACCTTCAGGTTCTGGCAGTTGCCGATGCTGGCCGGCAGCTCTTCCAGCTGGTTGTTGGACAGGTTCAGCTCTTCCACCTTGGTCCACGCGCCAAGCTGGGCGGGCAGGCTTTGCAGCTTGTTGTCGTTCAGGTACACGTAGCGCAGGGCGCCCAGCGCGCTCACCGATTCGGGCAAAAACAGCAGCTGGTTGTGCGACACGTCGCAGTACTCCAGCTTCGCCAGCCGCCCCAGCTGCTCGGGCAGCGAGGTGAAGTTGTTGTAGGCGCTCATCAGGAAGCGCAGGCTGTCCAGGTCGCCGATGCTGGGCGGCAGCTCGGTCAGCACGTTCTGCTCTATCTGCAACTGGCGCAGCCGCTGCAGCTTGCCCAAATTCGGCGGCAAGTCCAGCAGGCCGTTTTTGTTCAGAAACAGCACCCGCAGGCTATCGAGCTGGGTGAGGTCTTCGGGCAGGTGGCGCAGGTGGTTTTCGTGGGCAAACAGCAGGCGCAGCCGCCGCAGCTGCCCCACGCTGGGCGGCAGCAGCTCCAGGCCCTGGCCGCGCAGGTTAAGCTCGGTGATGCGACCGGGCTGCCCCAGGGCCTGGGCCAGCGAAAAAGAAATGTGCGGACCACCTTGCGCCAAACAAGTGTTGCCCTGCACTAGGTGCAGGGCAACAAATAGGATGAAAAAACCAGAAATCAGGCGGTTCCTCACTGCTTAATGAACGGACGGGTAGTGGTGGTGGTAGCGGTTTTGATGACCAGGTTGTAGTACCCGTTTTCAAGCTTGCCCACCGGCACTTTCAGCGTGTTCAAGCCCTGGCCCAGCGTGGCCGACTGCTCCAGCACGCGGGCGCCCAGCGGGTTAAATACGGTCAGCGTGGCGGCTTCCTTGCGGCTGTGGGTGAGCTGCACGTTCAGGTCCGCGCCGTTCACCGGGTTCGGGAACACGTCGGCTTTGGCCAGCTCCACCTTGCTTTTCGCGCTCAGGGCCGTGCCCAGGGTGCCCTTGCGGCCAATAACCAGCGCCGTGGACTTGTTGAACACTACCGATTGGCCGGCTGCGTCCACCGTGGCCAGACTATTAGCGGGGCCGGGGCTTTGAATCGAGATGAACATGAACCGCTCGTCGGGCGAGAAGGTCATGCCCGTGGGCTCGCAGTCGGCGGGCGTCACGGCGAACACCTCCACGGCGGGCGTGGCCTGCGTGTGGCAGGGCTTAATCAGCCACACGTGGTTGCGGCCGCCGTCTTGCAGCACGTACAGGTTGCCCAGCGAGTCGAAGGTGAGGTTGTCGTTGCCGGTGCGCCACAGCTCCGAGATGCTGCCCGAGCCGTAGTTGATGGTGTAGGCCTGGTTGGTGTTGGTGGGCGTGTTGCCTGCAAAAATTTCAAAGTTGCTGAACGTGGTGCCAGTGGCGCCGCTGTCGGTGAAGCGGTAGATGGTGCCGGGGCCTTTGGCCGTGAAGTAAATCTGGCCGGTCAGCGGGCTGATTTCAACGTCTTCCACGCCGTTGAAGCTCGTGGCGCCCAGAGCGCGGGCGGCAACCGTCGTGTTGTTGCATTCGGTCGGCGTCGAGTTCGGTACTTGAATCCAGGTGCCCGCGGTGCCCGTGCTGTTGAGCTGCAGGGCGTAGAGCGTGCCACTGCCGAGCTGGCCGGCCGTGGTGGCCACGTACTTGTACACGAAGCTGTTGGTGGGGCCGTCGTCGGCGCCTTGGTAGGCGGTGCGCTGGTCGGCGGCCACCACGATGTTCTCGTGCTTGAGGCGGCCCATGCGCCAGAGCTTGTCGGGGGTGCCGTCGCCGTTCTGGTCTTTCACGGTGTGGGTAGCTGGGTCGATTTCCACGTTCCAACCGGAGTCCATGTAGCCGTCGCCGTTGGTGTCAACGGGGTTGGTGGGGCCGGTGCTTTCCTCGCAGGTCACAATCGAGCTCCAGGGCGTCACCGTGCCCGAGCAGTTGTTGATGGTGCCGATAACCGGGGCGAAGTTCACCGGGTGCTTGGCCGTCACGCCCCACAGCTTGGTGGCGGCGTTAAAACCCAGGCTGAGCATGCTCACGCCCGAAGTGGTGCCGGAACCCTCGTGGTTGATGGAGAGGTAGCCGTTGGTGCTGCTGCCGGCGATGGGGGCGTAACCCGTGAAGTCGAACGATTCCAGCACGTTGCCGTCGGCCGCGTTGGTGTAGGGGCTGCCGCCCTGCACCAGCATCTGGAAGGTGTGGGTGGCCGGCAGGCGCAGGTCTTGCGGCTGCGTGGTGGGCTCCACCGAGGTAAACTGGCTGATGTGGCCGGCGGGCAGGGTCGGACAGGCCGTCTGGGCCAGGGCTTTGCCGCCACCCAGCAGCGCGGCTAACAGGAGAGTAGGAGTAGGTTTCATAGGGGCCTTTTGAACCGTTGATTGAGGCCGCAAATACGAAACGCACTGTTGCTTCTGGTTTACACCAAAATGAACCGTAGATGAACTGATGCATGCCAAGCCCTGGGGCGGGCGCGCTTGTCACCAGCTCTGTAAAAAGCACTATTTATGAGCAGAGAAAGAATCTGAGAAGCTGCAATTGCAAAAAAGAGCAGAATTTGACGCTGAGACCAGGTTATAAGCCCAGTACTCGGGTGCTTTCTTCGCCGAACTGGCTGATAACTCGCACCGCTACACGGCGCCCGGGGCGCAGCTCGATAGGGTGGGAGCGGAAGCCGTAAAGCCGCTCCCAGGCTTCTTCATCCAGCTCGATGCGCAGAGTTTGCTCAGTTTTGCGCTTTGCGGTAGCGCTGGCCTGGCCGTCGAGCTTGCTGCGCCACTTTTTGAATTCGCTTTTTTCGCCGCCGCAGAAAAATACCTGACGCACCAGGAAACTGGAGCCGTCGTAGTCATCGTCGAGCATCCAGTAGGCAATGTCCTCCACGGAGCGGGCGGCCAGGCGGTTGTTGATGGGGTCCCAGATGTCGAGGCCCCGCACCTCCACCGTAGCCGTACCTGCGGCTTCGTCGCGCAACAGCCCGATTTCGGGCTCGCCAATGGTGACGAAAGACGCAGCTTTTTTGTCTTTTTTCAGCAGTCCCTCCTGCAGCAAGTCCTCGCCGATGCGCGCGCGCGTTACCTGAAACGTGCCGGCGCTGGTGGTTTGCTCGCGGTTCTCGATGGCGTCGTCGAAGGAAAAGCCCAGCACCACCAGCCAGTCGGCGTCGCCGAGCTGCCGACATTCCTTCACGGCTTCGTTCACCTGGCTTTTGCTCACGGTGCCGAAGCGCGGGCCCAGCAGGAAATAGGCCTTGCGCTCGCGGCCTTCGGCGTCGCGCCAGTAGCCTTCGGCCGGCAGGGCGGGGGAAGCGCGGCGCTCCACGCGCAGGAACACGGCCTGCTCGTTTTTGGCCCCGTTGCGCACGCCCGACGCGGTGAGGCCGGCGAACACGCGGCTCTCAAACTGAGCCTGGCTTTCCAGTTCTTCTTTAGGCGCTTCCAGTTCCTCGGGCGCCACGGGGTTTAGGCTTTGCAGCGTCTCCACGGTGAAGGGGCCGGCCACGCGCAGACGCTTGTCGTCGCGCAAAGGCTTGTCAAAAATCTTGATGCTTGCCGGCACCTCATCGTTGGCGATGTTTTTCATAGTTACACGAAAAACTTCGTTATAGACGAAGCCTTGGCGTAAGTCTTGTTCGCTTTCGTCGTATAGCTTGTAATAGGGATAAGCAGCCGTCATTAACCTTGTTTTGGCGATATTAAGGGCAATGCGAGAGGTATCGATGGTAATCCAGCGCCTCCCCCACTGTTCTGCGGCATGGGCTGTTGTGCCGCTGCCACAGGTAGGGTCCAGCACTAGGTCGCCTGGGTCGGTAGTCATTAGCATGCAGCGCTGAATGACCTTGGGAGTGGTTTGTACCACATAATTCGCTTCGCCCGTCTGGCTGCCGGCCCCAGTATCTGTCCAGTTGTTGTCTAGGCTGATATACGGAAAGTCGTTAAAAAACCTTTTATATCGCAGCGTATCGCCCACTACGGCCAGTCGGTCAGCATTTGCCAGCCGATTAAGTCCTTCAGTTGAAGTAGACCAATAACGTTTTTTAGAAGTGAATACTTTCCCTTTATACTCAAAATCGGGACTGTTATAGTAATGCGACGATGTAAGGTCACCCAGCCCAAAAAGCTTGCCCTCAGGTAATGAGTAAATGTTGTTGCGTTCTTCCTGCGTTAAACGCCGCCACATGCCACCGGGCAGCTCCAAGCAGCCAAAGCTGTCTGATGTAACCGATTCAAACGTCTTTTTCTCATAAAGGGGCCGGTATTTGACCACATCCTTATTTCGGGCGTACCAGATAATAAAATCATTGGAGGTAGGCAGCAACCCCGCTGTCAAATTGCTGGTCTTGCGAAAACTTATCTGACTCACAAAATTTCCACTCCCGAACACCTCATCCATGATGCCCCGCACCAAATGCACGTTCTCGTCCGAAATCTGCACGAAGCAGGAGCCGGATTCGGTGAGCAGCTCGCGGGCCACCAGCAGCCGGTCGCGCAGGTAGCTGAGGTAGCTGTGGATGCCCAGTTCCCAGGTGTCGCGGAAGGCTTTGATTTGCTCGGGCTCGGAGGAGAGGTGCTCGTCCTTGCCGTCCTGCACGGTGCGGTTGTTGAGCTTGATTTGCCAGTTCGAGCCGTATTTGATGCCGTAGGGCGGGTCGAGGTACACCATCTGCACCTTTTTGTCGAGGCCTTCGCGCTCCAGCAGGGAGGTCATCACCGAGAGCGAATCGCCGAGGATGAGGCGGTTTTCCCATGCGGCATGGTGCTGGTAGTAGCTTAGCGGCTTGTCCAGTTCATCCACGGTCTGGTAGTCCTGCCCAAACAAGCCGAGCTGCTCGTTGGCTTGGGCCAGCCGCTCGCGGTAAAGCCGTGCCATTAGCTCCTGGGGGCGCACGTGCTCGTGGCGGTAGAGCGAGCGGATGTCAAGCTTGAGGTAGTCGGGCCGGTCCTCGCCCTCGTGCTCGTACTTGCCCAGCCACTTCAGCTCGGGGTCCTGACCGCGGTGCACGATGGGGTTTTTGTCGAGTTGCCGCATGGAATGGCCCTGCACCTTGGGGTTAAATTGCTCAGCCCCGGCCTCGGTTTCGGAGGGAATGTAGCTGCGCTTGTCCTGGTGAACGTAGGCGGTGGGGTCGAAGGTAGCGGCGGGGGTAGGAGTAACAGATTTCTTAGCCATGAAGGAGATAGGCGGACGCGGGATTAGAATGAGTTTGGAAGGCTACTCAGGCCGTCCTGCTGAGCGCAGTCTAAGCATCTCTACCGCGCAACTAACTCTGTTGATTGGAGTGCTCTCGCGGTAGAGATGCTTCGACCCCGCTCAGCAGGACGTGCTTTCGTTGTGGGCGCTACAGCGCCTGGATTTTGGCCACCAGCTGATTGCGGAAGTATTTTTCGTCCTCGCTGATTTCGATGAAGGCCCAGGGCTCGTCGGGCGGCAAGCCGAGGGCTTCCAGGTCGCCGTTCACGGCGGGCAGCCAGTAGTGTTCGGTGTAAAGTTTTTTGGCGGTTTTGTCGCGGTTCATGCCCGTCACCTCGATAATCAGGTTCACGGTTTGGCCGCTCTGGGTGCACACGCGGGCGATGAAATCGGGCAGGTAGTTACCGTCCTTGCCTTCCTTGAGGTAGGGGATTTTGAAGTCGAGAAAGGCGTTTTTGACATAGCTCAGCACCTGGGGCAGGTCTTCGAGCACTTTGGCGCAAATCTGTTCCCAGGTCTGGGTGTCGGCCACCACGTAGTTGACGTGGCTTTTCGTGGTCTCAAATACCGGACGGGTGGTCTGGCCGTGCACGAAGCGGGTGCTGCCTTGGGCGTTATAGCGGAAGGGCACCGGCCGGATGCGGCGCTCCTCGGCTGGCTGGCCCACCGCAATGGCCTGCCGAATGTGGCTGGCCACGGCTTTGCCGTCCCAGTACTTCACCAGCCGCTTGAAGGCCGGGTCGGTTTGGTGCACCAGCGTGAGGCACTCGTGGTACCACTGCTCCACGATGCGGCGCACCGGGCCGAAGTACTGCATGAGCGGCGCGCCGCCCACGTCGGAGAAGTGGTGGCGCATCACCTCGTTGGCCACGTAGTAGATGGCTTCGTTGTCGCGAATGTGCTCGTGGGCCTCCAACTTCATGTTTTCGGTGCTGCCCGAAAAGGCCGAGGCCAGTTCCGTCGTAGTCGGGATTTTGGAGAAGTCCAGCTCGAACTTGCCCACGGCCGCAAAATCCGGCCGCAGCTCGTCGGCGCCCAGCTCCTCGCGGTAGCCGGCCAGGTTGGGAAAGCGAATTTCCAAGTGGTCCCGCTCGGGCAGGGCCCGGATGGGGGTAATTTCGTCGCCCCCAGGGCCTGGTGCGGCGCCGCCTTGCCCTCGGCGGAAAGCCCGAAAGGGAATGCCAATGATGCGGGCGTACTCGGGCGGAAACTTGTACTCGACGATGCGGGCCTTATCGGTCTTGGTAATGCCGGTCACTACCTCGCCGTTTCGGTCATAGCCTTGCAGCTCGTAGTAACGGCGTCGCAGGGCGCGGCCCGCCACCTGCTCGCACAGCAGCTGCGAGCCAAAAGCCCGTAAGCCCACGATGTGCGTCACAGTGTTGGCGTCCCAACCTTCCGTCAGCATACTCACCGACACCACGCAGCGCACGTGGGCACCTAGCTTGCCGGGGCGGCCCACGGTGTTCACCACCTCGCGCAGCAAGTCGGCTTCGGTCAGGTCGTCGGCCGAGCGTTCGGGGTAGAGGCGGCGGTACTCCTGGCGGAACTGCCGGATTTCATCCTTGAACACCCGCCGGAAGGCTTCGTCGACCTGCCCGCTGTTTTCCAGCGCGTCGGAGTCGATGAGCAGGGTGGGCGGGCGGTGGCGGGGCGACTTATCCGGTAGGTAGTTGGAGAAGATGGGGTGGTGGCCCAGCGCCACCTGCCCGCCGTGGGTGGGGTCGTCGTATTCGTAGCCGGCAATGTGCTTGTACACTTCCTTCGACACGCCGGTGTTGTTGCACACCACAATGAGCACGGGCGGGGTGCTCAGCAGCTCGGGGCGTCGCTCGCCCCGCTCGCGCACGCCCTGGTCGTACTCCTCGTAGTGTGCCACCAGCTGGTCGAGGGCCGTGACAAGCAGCTGGGGCAGGTCGGGCTTTTTCTCCACGTAGGCGGCGCCCTTTTCCTTGCGCTCGGTGGTCTTGCCCATCTTGGGCAGCTTCTCGCGCACGTGCTCGTAGAGGTTGCGCAGCACCGGCATGTCGAGCTGCTGGGTGTCGTCCTTTTCGGGCAAGTAGGGGATTTTCACCAGCCCGCTCTCAATGGCTTCCACCAGGCCGAAGTCGGTGGCAATCCACGGAAACAAGGTGTACGGCTTGTAGCCGGAGCCTTGCAGGTAGTAGGGCGTGGCCGAGAGGTCGTACACGGCCGCCAGCTGGTAGCGCTGGCCCAGCTCGCGAAGGCCGCTGAACCACACCGCGGCGCGAGCGTTTTCTTCGGCCCCGGCTTCGTCGGCTTCGGCGGCCTTCTTCTTTTTGCCGGGGGCTTCCTGGGGCAGGTAGCAGTGGTGGGCCTCGTCGTTGAGCACCAGCAGGCGGCTGCCGGGCCGGAACCCGCTCAGCAGGCGCCGGAATACCAGGCTGTAGTCCTCGTACTCTTCCTGTTTTTTGCCGTCGGCGCCCACTTTGCCGTCGAACACACCGCGCTTGTTGCCTTGCAGGGTGCGCGGCTCAAATTGGTGGTAGTTGCAAATGACGAGCCGGGCGTTTAGCCCTTCGAGCAGGTCTTCGTACGAGGCCGGCACCAGCTTGCGCTCGTGGTAGTAGTCCTGCGCGTAGTTGCGGTCCGAGGTAGTATCGGCCCGCAGCACGCCCAGCCGGTCTCGGATGGTGATGCCGGGCGCCACGAGCAGGAAATTGTCGGCGAAGCGGGTATCCTGGCGGTACTGCTGGCGGTTGAGGTAGTGGTAGAGGATGAGGGCGGCCATCACCACGGTTTTGCCGCTGCCGGTGGCCATCTTGAAGGCGATGCGCGGCAGGTGGTCCGTTGGCTGCCCGGATACGCTTTGCTGGCCCTCGCGCAACTGACTCAGGATGTGACTGCCGGCGTTGGAGCGGCTGGCTACCTCGTTCAGCCAGATGGCAGTTTCCACGGCTTCGCGCTGGGCAAAGAACAGCTGCTTGGTTACCAGACGCTCTTCGTTGAGAAACCAGTATGTCAGCAGCTCGCGGGTGACGCGGGTGGTATCGGGGTAGGTGGCGCTGCGCCACTGTTCAACCTCCTTGCGCACGAGGTTGATGAGGTGCGTGCCGTAGGAGGCGGCCGCCTCGTTGAACTCGAATACCTCTTTCTGGCCTTTGTGCCGGCCCGGAATCACCTGCACTTCGGGCACGAACAGGCGACGCCCTTTTTCAATTCTGGCGTAGTCGAGGTTGCCTTCTAGGTCGGTGGCGTAGTGCTTGTCGGGGGCTAGGTACGGATTGTTGAGGATGGGATTGTCCGGCAAGCGGACAAGGGTAGAACCAGGCTGGGCGTCCATAAGAAAACTTATGAGACAAATATGAGACATTATCGTCTCATAAGCGCAGCTATTGATTCAAAATAAGGAAATAATCAGCGCCGGAGCGGGTGAGCGAGGGTCCCAACTTTGGCCCTTCCTAGTCCAACCCGATATGGCCAAGCAACACCGCGGGGAAATTCTGCAAGACGTAGTTCTCAAAAGCGGCGTGAAGGTGTCGCGGCTGTACATGGCGCTGGGCATCAGCCGCGCCACCCTCTACCGCCGCTTCGAAGAGCCCAATCTGGACTTCGACTTCATCCGGCGGGTGGGCGAAATCATCTACCACAACTTCGCTGAGGAGTTCAAGGAACTGGCCCCCGCGGTAGCCGAGCCGGTGGAAGTGTACCAGCTGGCCAGCGTGGACGAGTGCAAAGACAAGCTCCTGCGCGTGTATGAGCTGTACCTGGAAAAGGTGCGGCAATACGACGAGCTGAAAGCGCGCTACGACGCGCTGCTGGCCGAAAAAGGCAGCCAGTAACTTCTCGCTTGAAACCCCGCAACCCATGAATTTCTACGTCGGCGTCACGGACAAGGGCTGGTTTGATTTCCTGCGGCAGGAGCCCCGGGAGGACGTAAATTTCTGGAAGCCGCTAGGCGGCGGCACAACCTTCGGCGCGGTTTCCAAGGACGCGTATTTCTTGTTCAAACTCAAGAAGCCCTTCCACTGCATCGCTGGCTTGGGCCGGTTTGTCAATCAAATCGACCTGCCCACCAACATGGCCTGGGAGATATTTGGCCCGCGCAATGGCTTTGCGAGCTACGGCGCTTTCGTACAGGCCATCAATAAGTACCGAGCTGGTTCGGGCAAGGCGATGGAAATCAGCCCGGTCATTAGCTGCCTGGTGATTACGGAGCCTGTTTTCTTCAAAGAAGAAGACTGGATTCCGGCCCCCGCAGATTGGAGCAACCCCATCGTGACGGGTAAGGTATACAACACGGGCTCGCCCATCGGCAGCAAGCTTTGGGTCGACGTGAACGCGACGCTGCTTAGATACCAGCACGATTTATTTGCCCCAACTTCGCCGCTAACCGAAAACCTGGTATTGGAAGCGCCCGGCACGTACCGGCAGGCCCTTACCAAGGTCCGGGTGGGGCAGGGCGCTTTTCAGTCGTTGGTTTTGCAGGCCTACGATAAAAGGTGCGCCATTTCGGGCGAGAAAACGCTGCCGGTGCTGGAAGCCGCCCACATTCAGCCCTTCTCCCAAGCCGGTCCCAACTCGCTCGGCAACGGCCTGCTGCTGCGCTCCGACCTGCACAAGCTCTTCGACCGGCATTACCTCACCATCGACGCCCACGACCGGGTAGTCCGGGTCAGCAGCCGCATCCGGGAAGAATTTCAGAACGGCAAGGAGTACTACCGCTTTGACGGCCAGCCGTTGCGAGTGCTGCCCAAAAGCCTGGCCGACCAGCCGGCCAAACAGTATTTGCAGCACCATAATGGGCTGTTCATGCCGTAAGCGGGTGGCACGCTACCTTTATGATTTCCCACTCTTCGCCTCCGCCCATGCCTGCACCTCCTCGCTTGCGCCAGCTCCGCCGCGACAAAACCGTGTTCGGGTTCGTCATGAACGTCGTCCGGCTTGACTTGGAAGAGGACGAGCGGCTCGAGCACCTACCCGCGCTGCGCGACACGCCCGACGAGGATTTGCAGCACCTGCGCCGGATTGCCCGCTACTGGCTGGGCGTGGCTTCTATCCACTTTATGCGCAAGAGCCGCTGCTCACCCGAGGCCGCCGTGCACGCCGTAAGCGAGTTGCGGGAGGAACTGGAAGAAACCGTTCCCGAAGCTGAAATCCGGGCCGTGCCACTGCGCGAGGTGCTGGACGTGCCAGCCGAACTATTGCCTAGGGCGTGTTGACAATCAGAGTAGCCAGACGAAAGTAGCTGCGCATTGGGCGAAAGCCAGGAACGAGGCAGCGGTTTTGTCGTAGCGGGTGGCCAATCGGCGGTACTGCTTGAGGCGGTTAAAGAAGCGCTCCACTTTGTTGCGGTCCGCGTACAGGTTGCGGTCGAGCAGGCGTGGTGCGCGCCGGTTGCGTTTGCTGGGCACGACGACCGCGGCCCCTGCCTGGCGGATTTGGGCAACCAAGGCGTTGGTGTCGTAGGCTTTATCGGCCAGCACGGCCCCCACCGCCAAGCCTTTTAACAGGTCGGCGGCGACGCCGCAATCCGCCTGCTGGCCCGGCGTCAGGGCCAGGCGCAACGGGTTGCCCAGCGCGTCTACGACGGCGTGCAGCTTGCTGGTGAAGCCCCCGCGGGAACGGCCGAGGGCTTCGGCCGGGGCGTTGCTTTTTTTTGCCCGGCCGCGTGCTGGTGCGCTCGTACGCTGGTTGAGTCGAGCATGGCCCAGTCCAGGTCCGGGTCCTGCACGGCCTCGAATACGCGCTGCCAAACGCCTTTTTGCGCCCAGCGCCGGAAGCGCCGAAAAACAGAATTCCACGGCCCGAACCGTTCGGGCAAATCGCGCCACGGCGCCCCGCTGCGGGCAATCCAGAGCACGGCATTGACAAACAGCCGGTTATCAGCGGCTGAACGACCCGCGTCCCCGACTTTGCCTGGCAACAACGGCGCTAAGCGCGCCCAATCCGCATCTTTGAGTTCATAACGTCGCACAACCCAAAGGTCACCAATTGTCCACACACCCTAGCGCGCTGCGGCCATCTGCGATTTAATATTTAATACAGCACCCGGAACTTGATGGTGTGCTCCACCCCGCGCAGGGCCTTGATGACTTCCTGGTCGTACTCGCGGTTGATGTCCGTAATCACGTAGCCGATGTGCTCGTTGGTTTTCAGGTACTGGCCCAGAATGTTGACGTGGTGGGCGGCCAGCACGTTGTTGATTTTGGCCAGCACGCCGGGCACGTTGGCGTGAATGTGAATGAGGCGGTGGGCCTGCTGCGTGGGCAGCTGAATGTTGGGGAAGTTAACCGACTGCTGGGTGTTGCCCGTGTTGATGTAGGCCATGATGCGCTCGGGCACAAACTCGGCGATGTTGCGCTGGGCCTCGGCCGTGCTGCCCCCGATGTGGGGCGTGAGCAGTACGTTGGGCAGGCCGCGCAGCTCGTTTTCGAAGCTCTCGTTATTGGTTTTGGGCTCGTAGGGAAACACATCTACCGCCGCGCCGCCGAGGTGGCCGCTGCGCAGGGCGGCGGCCAGGGCCGGCACGTCCACCACGTGGCCGCGGGCGTTGTTGAGGAAGAGCGCGCCGGGCTTCATCTGGGCAAATTCCTGAGCGCCTATGAAGTTCTCGTTGGCCGCGCGGCCGTCGATGTGTAGCGTCACCACGTCGGCCTGCACCAATAGTTCTTCCAAGGTGCGGCACTTCACGGCGTTGCCGAGCTGCAGCTTTTCGGCAATGTCGAAGTACACCACCTTCATGCCCACGGCCTCGGCCACCACCGACAGCTGCGAGCCGATGTTGCCGTAGCCGATAATGCCGAGCGTTTTGCCGCGAATTTCGAACGAGCCTTTGGCCGACTTGTCCCACTCGCCGGCGTGCATTTTGGGGTTTTTCTCCGGAATGCGACGCGCCAGCACGATGATTTCGCCCAAAGCCAGCTCCACCACCGAGCGGGTATTGCTAAACGGCGCGTTGAACACGGCCACGCCCTTTTTCATGGCCTCGTTCAGGTCAATCTGGTTGGTGCCAATGCAGAAGGCGCCAATGGAAATCAGCCGGTTGGCGGCGTCCAATACGCGCTTGGTTACCTGCGTTTTGCTGCGGATGCCAAGGATGCTTACGCCCTCAATTCGCTGAATCAGCTCGTCCTCGTCCAAGCCGCCGGGCACGGTGTCTACCTGGTAGCCTTCTGCCGAAAAAAGCTCTTTGGCGCGGGCATCGGGGTTTTCGAGGAGAAGGACTTTGATACGGTTCTTGGGGTACGAAAGAGTCATGGGAAGTTTTAGTTGGTACAAAAACTCGTCGAAAGTGGGGAGCACTTCGTCGGCTTGGGCCACCACCGTGGGGCGACTAACGTTTTCAGTGTAAGCGTAAAATCGGTGGGCCAGACCGGCCTCGCGGATTTGATAGTCGGTATATCCGTCGCCGAGTACATAAACGGGGCCGTCCAAATCGAGCAATACCAACTGGCGGATTTTGCCGCCGTCGCGGCTCAGCACGTTGGCCGGGTCGCAGCCGGTGATGTTGCGGGCGTCGTCGAAGGTGAAGGTATTGGCCAGCACGTGCCCGGGCGCGATGCCGTATTCGGCCACCACGGGCTCGATGAATTCGCGGAAGCCGCTGCTCACCACGTAAATCCGGTCGGCAAACTGGCGGAAGAAGTTGCCGTTGCGGCGGATGCTCTCGCTCACCTTGGTGCGCAGGCGGGCCACCAGCGGCGCCAAGTGCCGCTCGTTGGCGCCCAGCAGTGCCAGCCGCTTGCTCAGGGACTCCTGGAAGCCGATTTCACCGGCCATACCCCGGTCGGTCAGGGCCCGGATTTGGGCCACCACGTCGGCTTGGTCGGGGTGGCCTTGCAGGGCGATGTCGGCCAATTCATCGAGGCCTTCGACCTGGGTGAAGGTGCTGTCGAAATCGAAAACGAGGTAGGGCAGGGGGGCGGCAGGGGCGGACATATCCACAAAGATGGGCGCGGCGCCAGTTTGTGGGCCATGTGCCCGCGAAGTATTTTCAGGGTGCGGGCCCGGCGCGGTGGCGGGACACTTTGAATGGCTGGTCAGGCACGCCTACCGAAAGCGGCTTTGCAGCCGGAGGGTTAAGCTCAATCGCAAACATTAGTGATAGAGAATATGAAATTTAGTTTTTACCTTACTCCATGAGGCGCTTCGGCTGACACTGGTCCCGGCTGAAGTGCTGATTATTGGCAAGTTGACCGGCAAACTAGCCCCGCGTGTGATGCAGATGAACCGTAACAGTTTCTTGAAAGCGGCTTTGGCCACCGGGACGTTTCTGGCTTTGCCGTTTGAGGTGGCTGCCCGAGCGGTGGCCCGCTTCCGGACGGGCAAAGGCTTCTTGGTGAAGACGGCCCAGGACCGGGCCAACCGCCCCATGGCGTTGTTCGACGGCGACACGTTCTGGACCAAAATAGCCACTGCCGACACCGAGGGCGACTTATATGTATTTGAGTCGAGCCGGGAAAAAGAGGGCGGGCCCTCGCACCACTACCACTTCGAGCAGGACGAGTGGTGGTACGTGCTGGAAGGTGAATTCTTGGTCAAGGTTGGCGAAGAAGTGTTTTCGGCCAAAGCAGGCGACAGCGTGTTCGGGCCCCGCAAAGTGCCGCACAGCTTTGCCAAAGTGGGGGCGGGGACGGGCCGGCTGCTGATGATTTTTCAACCCGCTGGGAAGATGGAGGAATGCTTTCGCAAAATCAGCGAGGGCGCCACGCGCAACATGACCGAGGCCGAACAGGACGCCTTCCGGGAGGCCCACGGCTTCAAGCGGGTGGGCCCGCCCCTGCGGCAGCCCAAGCCCATGGTAGACAAATAGGGCGCCTCCCCCGGCTTTACCAGCTTCGACTGCGCTTATGAAACGCCCCTTGCTCTTGGCGCTATTCGGTTTGGCCTATCTGGCAGCGGGGGCCCCGCCCCGCGGCGCGGGTCAGTCAGGCAAAGCCATCATTTGCCTTACCTATGACGACGGCCTGCCTTCGCACTTGGGCACGGTGCTGCCGCAATTGCAAGCAGCGGGCCTGAAGGCCACCTTTTTCCTGAATGGCATCGCCGGCGCGTCTACCGCGTTGGGAGAAGCGTCGCCGGCCGTGGTGGGCTGGACCACGGCCGCGGCCAACGGCCACGAGCTGGCCAACCACACGCTTTTCCACGCCTGCCCCGAGGAGCTGGGGTGGCAAAAAGCGTATGCCATCGAAAGCTACACGGTGGAGCGCATGGTGCAGGAAGTGAAAGCGCAGAACAACTTGTTGGCTTTGCTCGACCCGGCCCGAAAAATTCGGTCCTTCGCCTACCCCTGCAACAACTTGTTGATTGGCACGGTCGACTACGGGGCGTTGCTGATGCAGCAGGGCTTGGTGCGTTACGGCCGTGCAGGCGGCGACCGCCTTAGCGTGGTCACTGACTTGGCCCGCATTAATCCCATGCAAATGCCCAGCTGGATGGTGGAACAAGGCACCACGCTGGCCGAATTGGTGGCATTTGCCGAGAAGGCCAAAAAGGCGGGCGGCGTGGGCATCTACCAGTTCCACGGCGTGGGAGCCGAGTTTTTCACCGTTAGCACTGAAACGCATCAAGCCTTTCTGGCTTACTTGAAGCAGCACGCCAACGACTACCGGGTACTCACGTTTTCGGAGGCAATGGAAGCCATCGCAAGAAAATAACCTGCAGAAGAACGCAGGGGGGCATGCAGCAAAGGGCGGGCTATAATTGAGGGTCAAGCAAGCAGCAATACAAGAAGTATGTTGCAATTAATCAGCGCGTTATTCCTTGATGGGAGGCCGGGGACTGCGTTACGCCCTGCAGCCCGACCATAACCAAACCAGCCTGTGGCAGTACAGCCCTCATACTCTTTGCAGGGAACGGGCATGGCACGGAAGCAAGCACTCGAATTCATTCTGGAATCGGTTACCAACCACCAAACCGTGGGCGGTGTGCAGGAACTGACCCTGCATACCAACCAGGGCGGCATCACGGCGCGGCTACACCCCGGGCCGGAGGGGGCGCCGGCCGTGGTGTGGGTGGGCGGCGCAGGCGGCGGGCTCGACGGGCCGGCCTGGGGCATGTACCCGCGCTTGGCTGGGCAACTAGCCGCACAAGGCCTCGCCTCGCTGCGGCTGCACTACCGCCACCCCAACCACTTTGAAGACTGCGTGATGGACACCTTGCTTGGCGCCGAATACCTGGCCCAGCAGCACGGCTACCGCAACATTGCCCTGGTGGGCCATTCCTTCGGCGGGGCCGTGGTGATTGCTGCCGGTGCGCTTAGCGACACCGTCACGGCGGTGGTGGCCATGAGCAGCCAGACCTACGGCACCGACCTGGCGCCACGCGTGAGCCCGCGCCCCCTGCTGCTGGTGCACGGCACCGAGGACGAAATATTGCCCGATGCCTGTTCTCGCAACATTTTTGAGCGCGCCCTGGAGCCCAAAGAATTGCGCCTGTACCCCGGCTGCCGCCACGGCCTGGACGAATGCCGCGACCAGGTGGATACTGACGTGGTAAATTGGTTAGTAGGGCAGTTGGTAACGAATAGTGCTGAACGGTAAGAACGAAGGCTGTCATAAAGCAGTGAGCCGAAAGCCCGTCATGCCGAGCGCAGCCGAGGCATCTCGCCCGCGTTGTCCTCACGATTGAATTACTACCACACGCGAGATGCCTCGGCTGCGCTCGGCATGACGTTGTTTTGCCTGCGCTTTTCTCCTCTTTCAACCATAACCTATGCTCCAGCGCCTGCTTTTTGTGTACAATGCCGACGCGGGGTTGCTGCCCGGGCTGAAGGACATGTTCCACAAAGTGCTTTCGCCCAGTACCTACCCGTGCTCGCTCTGTGCTGTCACGTATGGGGCCACTAGCATGCAGCCACAGTGGCGGGAGTTTATCAAGACCTTGCCAGTGCCGGTGGATTTTCTGCACCGCGACGAGTTCATTCGGCAGTACCCGCAGTGGAGCCAGCACGCTTTGCCGGCGGCTTTTGCAGTGAATGAAGCGGGTGTGCTCACGCCGTTCATCCAATCAGCGGAGATGAACGCGGTCGACTTGAACGGGCTAATGCGACTGGTGCAAGCCCGATTGGAATAGGCGCAGGACGCGGCTACCTTTGGCGCAGAACTGGGTTTTTGCTCGGTTCGATGTCATTTTTTCATCCCTTGTTTTCGCATGATTCGAAACTTTCTGTCTGGCGCTTTGCTGAGCGCAGTCTTGCTCGTGGCCGGCACTGCGGCTGCCCAGCAACCTGCCATTGGCCCGGCGTATGACGCTCGCACGCTGTTCAGTCCTGGCTTTATTGAGCAACTGGCCACGCCCACCCGCACGGCCGGCGGCCAGCCCGGCGCCGCCTACTGGCAAAACGCGGCCGATTACAAAATCGCCGCCCGCCTCGACGAAAAGGCGGCCCGCGTGACGGCCACCGTCGACATTACCTACACCAACAACAGCCCCGACGCGCTGCCTTTCGTGTGGCTGCAGCTCGACCAGAATCTGTACCGCGCCGACTCGCGCGGGGCGGCGGCTACCGCAGTGGCCGGCGGGCGTTTTGGCAACTCGGCCCGCGGCTTTAAGGGCGGCGACAGCCTGCAAACGGTGAACATTGAGCTGCACGGCAAGAAGCAAAAGGCCAACTACCGCGTGCAGGATACCCGCATGCAAATCATCTTGCCCGAGGCGATGAAGCCCAAAGGCGACAAACTGAAAATCAGCATCGATTACGGTTTCAACGTGCCCGAGTACGGCTCCGACCGCCTCGGCCGCCTGCAAACCAAAAACGGCGAAATCTTCGAAATAGCGCAGTGGTACCCGCGCATGGCCGTGTACGACGACGTGGAAGGCTGGAACACGCTGCCCTACATGGTGGCTGAGTTTTACCTCGAATACGGCAACTTCGACTACACCGTGAACGTGCCGGCCAACTACCTCGTGGGCGGCTCGGGCGAGTTGGTGAACCCCGGCGAGGTGCTCACCAGCACCCAGCAAAGCCGCCTGGCCAAAGCCGCTGGCTCCGACAAAACGGTGGTGGTGCGCTCGGCCGACGAGGTGACGCAAGCCAACTCCCGCCCGGCCGGCAAAAACGGCCGCCTTACCTGGCATTTCCGTTGCCAGCGGGCCCGCGACGTGGCCTGGGCGGCATCGTCGGCCTTTGTGTGGGACGCGGCCAAGATGAACCTGCCCAGCGGCCGCAAGTCGCTGGCCATGTCGCTCTACCCCGCGGAGGTGGCCCAGGACACGGCTTGGAACCGCTCGACGGAATACGTGAAGAAGAGCATCGAATACAACTCGAAGCAGTGGTACGAATACACCTACCCGGTGGCCACCAACGTGGCCGGCGTGGTGGGCGGCATGGAGTACCCGGGCATCGTGTTTTGCGGCGCCAAGGCCCGCAAGGCCAGCCTGTGGAGCGTGACGGACCACGAATTCGGCCACAACTGGTTTCCGATGATTGTGGGCTCGAACGAGCGCAAGTACCCGTGGATGGACGAGGGCTTCAACACCTTCATCAACATCCTGTCTACCGGGGCTTTCAACAACGGCGAGTACGCGAAACTGCTCAACGACACGGCCCGGCTGGTCCTTGGCAACACCCGCTACATGGCCGACCCCAACACCGACCCGCCCTTCACCGTGCCCGACGTGACGCAGCCCAACTACCTGGGCTACGCCGCCTACAGCAAGATGGGCTACGGCCTGTTTTTGCTGCGCGAGGAGGTGCTGGGGCCCGAGCGGTTCGACTACGCATTCCGCAGCTACATCCGGCGCTGGGCCTTCAAGCACCCGCAGCCCAAGGACTTCTTCCGGACGATGAACGAAGCCAGCGGCGAGGACCTGACCTGGTTCTGGCGCGAGTGGGTGTACAACAACTGGGTGCTCGACCAGGCCGTGACCACCGTTGCCTACGTCAACCAGGACCCCGCCCAGGGCGCCCTCATCACCATCGAAAACCGCGGCCGGGCCGCCATGCCCGTGACGGCCGACGTGACCGAAACCAACGGCAAAAAGTCGCGCGTGAAGCTCCCGGTGGAAATCTGGCAGCGCGGCGGCACCTGGACCTTCCGCTACAATTCTACCACGCCGCTCACGCTGGTGCAACTCAACGCCACCAAGCTCTTGCCCGACGCCAACCCGAGCAACAACGTGTGGCGCGCGCAAGTGCTGCGCTAGGAGCCACAAGGAACGAGTACCCCGAAATTTCATTTCGGCCCGGTAGAACTTCCATCGTTCCCACGGGCCGAAATGAAATTTCGGGGTACTCGTTCTTGCTCAGCGGCTGGCCACTTTGCGGGGTGGGGGAGCGTCGGCGCCGTCCTGCCGGGCGCGTTTGATGACTTCCAGGCCCACTTTGCGGCCCATGTCCAGGCCCACGGTGTTGTCCACGCGGAAGTGCACGCCGGCGTCGAAGCGCGACTCGGCGGCCTCGCGGGCCTTGGCCAGGAACAGTTCGGCGTCTTCCGGAAACAGGTAGCCCAGCACCGTGGCGCGGGAGTTGGACAGCGTGGCGTGCCCCGAGGGATACCCGGGAAACGGCGGCGTCAACGGCAGCACCGTTTGGTACGTGGGGTCGTATTGATTGGGCCGGATGCCCCAGTACACGTACTTGGCGTCCCAGCAGGCCACGCCGGCGTCGAAGGCCGCCACGCTGAGCAGGGCGTAGGCGCGGGCTGCCCGCGGGGCGTTGAGGTACAGGCCGGTTTCGAAGAGCTTGCGGTTGAGCATCTCGCCCCATTGGTTGCCCGTTGCCCAGTGAAAGGCCCGCGCCATGGTGGCTTGGGTGCGTTTGGCGGTTTTCAGCTCCTGCATGTCGGCGGCCGGGTCGGGCGGAGGGCCGGGCCGGAACTGCCGCCCCGAAGCCAGCACAAACGGCCGCCAATGGCCGCGCATGGGCGCCACGGGCGGGCGCTTGTCGCGCCACAGGCTGGCCTGGGTGGGCACGGTGCCTTTCCACACGGCGTCGCAGCTGTCGGTTTTGGCTTTCTCGATGATGGCGGCAGCCACGCGCCGGCCCAGGTCCAGGCCGGCCTGCACATCGCTGGGGTAAGCCACGCCCGCCAGCACCCGCGACTGGGCCGCGGCTTCGGCCAGCTGGCGCAGCGAGTCTGCTTTGGCCGGGTACACGTAGCCCAGCACGGCCGCCGCAGCCCCCGCCGCCACCGCGTGCTCAGAAGGGTAGGAGGGGCTGGTGGGCAGGGCCACGCACGCCGTGCTGCGGCGCCGGCCGGCGGGTCCCGTGCGGCGGTAGGCGTACTTGGCGTGCCAGGCGGCCACGGTGGCGTCGTAAATGGCGATGTTCATCAGCGTCTGGCCGCGCCACATAAAGATGGGGTCGCTGGAGAGGTGCTCGGCGATGGCCTGCCAGCGGTAGCCGGGCGCGCCGGCGTCCCAGTAGCGTATCTGCCGCTGCGCGGCCGTGTCGCGGCGCTGCGCCAGGGCGAGCACGGTTTGGGCTTCGGCGCGGGTGGCTTTGGCCGAGGGCGGCGGGGCTACGGCCATGGCGGCGCCGGATGGAATGACCCAGGTTTTCCACTGCCCCGCGGCGGGCTCCACCTGGGCCAGTGTGGGCCGGGCCGACAAGCAGCAGAGCCCCAGAAAGAGCAGCTTTGTTCTCATAATGTAGTAGTTTGCAGAGCTATTGCAAAATACAAATTATTCGGAACATTCTTCAATCAGCCCGCTGCGCGTTGCCCACAAAAAATGCTGCCCGCAGACCGAAGCCCACCGAGCAGCATTGAAGAAAACGATGAACGGGCCGCTTGCGGCTAAGCCACGCGCCCGTGGTGCTGCCACTTGGGGTCGTAATGCGTGCCGCCAAACCAGTAGAGCCACAGGGCCCGCGAGTAACGAAGCACGGGCGGCGCGATGAGCAAGGACACAACCGTGACCACCACCACATACACCCAAGTGTCGGGGTTGCCGAACAGGTAATAGAGTAGCACGCCCAGGCTCAGCACGGTGGCCACGTTGAATCCGTAGGTGACGAACATGGAGCCGAAATAGAACCCCGGCTCCGGCTCGAAGCTTTGTCCGCACACGGGGCACTGGGCCGGCATCTCGGCAAACTTGGTGATGTTGAAGGCCGAGTGAGAGAAA